>JAAXHB010000426.1 GCA_012271125.1 Actinomycetota bacterium
ACAATGTTGTCTCCAAGCAATCCATGTTGGTTTGCTCGTACTCGTGACACAGGTCATTCAGGAAATCACGCAGCTCTGGCTTGTCTTCTTTGCTGTTGGCATCCCGCAGCAACGCCTCCAGCGGCGTTATAGGCAAACCGCACCCCTTTGCCGGACAGACGTGCGTCGCGTTTTGTTTTCCTTGTAATGTCATTGGTCCTCTTGTTCGGTACGCTCGTACGCCACGGCAGTCATCTTTAGCCGACTGTCGGTCGAATCGAAGTCGCACCCTTGATGACGCTCGCAGACGTTTGTCATCCGGTGTACGTGCCGCTCGCCAGTCCACCGAACCGATACTTCGCAACCGCACGGAAATTTCATCTGTTAGTTCCTCCAGTCGTACTCTTCCGGTTTGCCGTACGTCGGCTTGCCTGTCATGCGCGTAATCAACCGCCTAATCTCCAACATGACCTGCTCATCCGACTGACCGCATTGCGAGGCAATAACTTGAATCAGAAAGTTGGTGGCCAGCATCATCGATATCTGAGCATGATCCTCGCCTTGGTACTTGCCGATGGACCGGACCAAGAAGGCTTTCAGATTCTGATACTCAAAAGCCCCTACGTCCCTCATCTCGTGCGGGTTCATGCTCATTCAACCGCCTCCTTTAGCATCGAAAGCAACCGTTCGAACACCTCGAAATTTTCGTCGTCAAGATGCGGATAGTCCTCGCGTGGTGGAATCCACATGTCGGCCTCCGCAATCATCTCCCGGATCACCTCTTCCATCTTGTCCACCTTGTCCACCTTGTTCACTGCCTTAACGATCTGGCTTTGAATCCGAGATCGAATCGCCCCGCTGTGTTCTGCCTCGGTTCCACCAACCTGGATGCGCACCGAGGTGGTCGTGTCGTCCACCATCCAGTAAATCGGATTGACTCTGCTCTTTCGTAGTTTCATGTCAAATCCAACATGACCCAGCAAACTGTATTGGCCGGCTCCGGCAGCTTTGTCCCCAGGCACATAGCAAACAACAACCGAACTACCTGCTTAGGCATTAAGTCCATCGCGATCCGAATGCCCTCCGTCGGAAGCTTCGTCGGCTCGACTACCAGCACGTCGCAAACACCCTTCTCGTCAAAACCATCCGAAACGTCGAACACCATGTAGAACTCGGTGCTCACGCCCTCCAGGATGTAAAGGTCTCCACGCTTCTTGCCGGTCAGCTGCTTGAGGAACTCTCTGATGTCCATCACTTCCCCCAATAGTAAATCTGGTCGCCCACTTCACACTCGTCCGAAACACCTTTGTGCTTTTCCGGGTCGTAGTGAACTTGGCGTATCAATTCGCACCGGACCGCCTCGTCGGCCAGCTGCTCGGTGTCGCAGTCGAAAGCCCCGTCGCGGATCGCTTCCTTCACAATCTCAAGAACCGT
>JAAXHB010000427.1 GCA_012271125.1 Actinomycetota bacterium
CGTCATCGTCGTCATTGTCGTCATCGTTGTCATCGTCGTCATTGTCGTCGTTGTCGTCGTTGTCATCGTTGTCATCGTCATCGTTGTCGTCATCAAAAGCATCTAAGACAGGCTTGACTTTAGGCGGCGCTGGACAGGCTCTGGAACCATTGTTGACACATCTCCGCCGAGTTGGGTGACTTCGCGGATGAGTTTGGAGGCCAGGAACGAACGAGTGGATGCCGACGGGATGAAAACCGTGTGAATCCCCGACAGGGCATGGTTCATTTGGGCCATTTGTAGTTCGGTTTCGTAGTCCGAGACGGCTCGCAGACCCTTGAGGATGAAGTCGGCGTTGACTTGGCGGGCGAGGTCGACGACTAGTCCTGAGAATTGGGTGACGGTGACGTTGTCGAGGTGTGCGCAGACCTCGGTGATGATCTCGACTCGCTCGTCGAGATCGAACAGGCCGCCGCCGGTTTTGGGGGTGCCTTTTTGCGGGTTGACGGTGGCGGCGACGACGATGTCATCGAAAAGATGCGAGGCGGTTTCGATAATCTCGACATGGCCGAGGTGTATCGGATCAAACGATCCTGGGTACAGGACTCTGCGCACGCTTCAAACTCTACGCGTCAAGCCCTGTTGCGTTAATTTCTATGGCTTATCTTTCTGTTGCTTTTATATTGCCTGCTTTTATAACTGTTACCCAGGTGCTGCCGTAACGCTTGGCGCGCAGCGTGTCCCAGCGGGTTGGTACCGCAATCTCGTGGTCGGATTCGATTGCGGCGACGGTGGTAGGAAGGCTTTCGAGCAGCTCGTCCCAGCTGCTGAAGTCATAGGGGGGATCGACTAGGGCTAGGTCGAATTGACGGTTGTTGCGTGCGAAGACGCTGAGTGCGACGTGAGCATCTAGCGGCAGGACTTCTGACTTGCCTGTGAAATCGGTTTTTGCAAGGTTGGTTTCGATTGCTTTGATGGCGGCGGGGTTGTTTTCGACAAAGGTTGCGTGAGCGGCACCTCGGCTTAGGGCTTCTATGCCTAGAGCGCCGGTGCCGGCGAACAGGTCAAGCACGGTTGCGTTTCTGACTGCGTTAAGTGAGTTGAGGGCGTTGAGCGTGGCTTCCCGAACTCGGCTTGGGGTTGGACGGGTTTTGTCGCCGGCTGGGGCTTGTAACGGCTTGCCCCGCTGCGTTCCTGAAATAATCCTCACGACGAAATAATCCTCACGACTTCAACAAGTAGTCGGAGGTTTCTTGGACTTCGAAAGCGAAATCGACCTCGTCAGCGAGTTCGGGATACTTCGCTAGGGTCTCGTCGTCGCCTACTAAATCAACGGCAACGTCTCTAGCAAGCTCCACCAAATCCTTGTCCTTCTTAAGCGATGCTAAGCGCAGATCGTTGCGTCCCTTTTGGCGTTCGCCCATGATCGTGCCCTCGCCACGCAAGTCCAGATCGATCTCAGCTAGGGCGAACCCGTCGGTGGTTGCGGTGACAGCCTCGAGACGTTTTTCGCCGTCAGGCGTGGTGGCTTCGCCCATCAGATAACAGGCGCTTTTGCGAGTGCCGCGCCCGACTCGGCCTCGCAGCTGATGAAGCTGGGCGATGCCGAAGCGGTGGGCGTCGATGATGACCATGACCGTGGCATTGGGCACGTCGACGCCGACCTCTATGACGGTTGTAGCGACGAGCACGTCGGTGAAGCCGTCACGGAACTTTGCCATTACTTCCTCTTTTTCCTCCGATGGCATGCGCCCGTGAAGCAGCTCGACACGCAGGCCTGCGAGTTCGCCTTCGGTTAGTTCTTCGTAGGTTTCGGTGGCTGAGCGCACCTCCAAAACTTCGGAGTCTTCGATGAGCGGACAGACCACATAGGTCTGACCGCCGTTGTTTACGGCCTTGCGGACC
>JAAXHB010000428.1 GCA_012271125.1 Actinomycetota bacterium
AGTTGGGCTGTGCCTTTGTCGTGGTCGACGGTGAATGGCCCTTAACCCGGTTGACCGATGTCCTGACCGACAGCGGTGCCAGTGCCGTCATCACCGAACAGCTGTATTTGAACCAGGTCGCCGATACCGATACCGAAGCCGTGCTGATCTCCCTAGACCGGGATGCCGAAGAGATCGCCGAACAAGACAGCAGCAACCCGGGACGGATCATAGAAGAGAACGAACCGGCCTACCTGGTCTATACCTCCGGTTCCACCGGCCGCCCCAAAGGGGTGGTGATCAGCCAGCGTGCCCTGAGCCACTATGTGGCAGGACTGGAGTCACGCTTGCAACTGGGTGAAGGCCTGGAGTGGTTATCACTGGCCAGTATGGCAGCCGACCTGGGCTACACGGCCCTGTTCGGTGCCTTAAGCAGCGGCGGCACGCTGCGGCAGATGCCCAGTGCCTATAGCCTGGATGCCGAACAACTGGCCCGCTCACTGGAGAAGCGTCCGGTGGATGTGCTGAAGATCGTGCCGAGTCATCTATCGGCCCTGATGAGCATCCAGGATAGCGAACGTCTGTTACCGAAGACCTGTTTGATCTTCGGTGGTGAAGCCTTACCCACCCCATTGGTCGAACAAGTGCAATCCCTCAATAACGGATTACGGGTGATCAACCACTATGGTCCGAGTGAGACCACCGTAGGTGCACTGTGCAATGAGGTGGATGAAGCAGAACTGCAGCAGTCCCGGATTGCCATCGGCCGACCATTGGGCTACCGGGAGAGCTACCTGTTAGACCAACAGCTACAGCCAGTCGGTGTCGGTGTGGTTGGTGACCTGTACCTGGGTGGTGAAGGACTGGCAGAGGGTTATCACGGCCGACCGGGGTTAACGGCGGCGGCTTTTGTACCGCATCCGTGGAAAGCCGGTGAGCGGTTATACCGGACGGGCGACCTGGGCCGTTACCGTGCGGATGGTCGGATTGAGTTTTTAGGCCGCGGCGATGATCAGATCAAGCGCCGGGGTTATCGGATTGAGTTGGGTGAGATCGAGCAGACGTTGCTGGTTCATGAGGGGGTGGATCAGTTGGTGGTGTTGCAGTGTGGGGAACACTTGCACGCCTATGTTAGGGGCGATGCTTCGGTGGCGGACTTGCAGACGTATGCCGGAGCGGTCCTTCCTGAGGTGATGCAGCCGAGTCGTTGGTTGAAGCTGGAGACGTTGCCGTTGTTGTTGAACGGCAAGGTGGATCGTCAGGCTTTGCGTGATTTGGAGATGTCGTCATCGGCTGGGGAGGAACGGGTTGAAGCCCGGACGGAAGTGGAGGCAGTGTTAT
>JAAXHB010000429.1 GCA_012271125.1 Actinomycetota bacterium
AGGATCAACCCAATAAAGACGTCAACATCACCGACACTCAAGTTCAGCTCAAAGCCTTCTTGAGCCTTGCCAAGCGCCACTTCAAAGGTTTTGAACAACGCCAACGCTGTGAGCGCAGCCGAACCAACAGCAAAACCCTTGGCAGCAGCAGCAGTTGTGTTGCCCAATGAATCCAAAGCGTCGGTGACCTGACGAACCTCAGGTTCTAGTTCTGCCATCTCGGCAATGCCGCCAGCGTTGTCAGCAATCGGCCCGTAAGCATCTACAGAAACAACGATCCCAATCGTTGACAACATGCCGACCGCAGCGATAGCGATGCCATAAATGCCAGCAAATTCAGAGTCAGCAAACCCGATTGTCTGCTGTCCGCCCCAATAGGCGATGAGAACACCTGCAGCGATCAAGATGACCGATGCCGCCACCGACACCATTCCAGCCGAAACACCCGACAGGACAGTCGTAGCAGGTCCGGTTTCAGACTGGGCAGCAATCTGCTTGACAGGTCGGTAGTGGTCGCTAGTCCAGATTTCAGCAACCTTGCCGATTCCCCAACCAGCAAAAAGTCCGCCAATCACTGAGACCGCTAAGCCATACCAGGAGTCAAACCCATCAGTAGAGCCGAAAAACACAGCCCCCATAATCAAAGTGCCGATAACGGTGAGACCCATAGCAACATAGGTGCCAAGATGCAACTGCCGTGAGAGAGCTCGGACATCACTGCTTGCGCCACCACGTACAAAGAACGAGCCGATCAGTGCCCCGATCATGCCAATAAAGGCAATCGACATTGGGAAAACCAAAAGCCGCACTGCGTTTTCAGCTAGCTCAGCCGGCAGTAACCCCAAAGTAAACGCCGACAGCGCCACAGGCGCAATCAGTGACCCGGAATAGCTTTCGAACAGGTCAGCACCCATGCCGGCAACGTCGCCCACATTGTCGCCGACGTTGTCGGCAATAGTTGCAGGGTTGCGAGGGTCGTCTTCGGGGATGTTTTCCTCGACTTTGCCGACAAGGTCAGCACCAACATCAGCGGCCTTCGTATAGATGCCACCGCCGACACGTGAAAACAAAGCAATCGAGCTAGCCCCTAGACCGAAAGCAGTGAAAATCTCAAAACCGTCATCAACGGCTAGCCACTCCACAAACAGCAAATACGTGAACGTCAACC
>JAAXHB010000430.1 GCA_012271125.1 Actinomycetota bacterium
GAGGACGAGGTCGAGCTCGTGGTCGCGGTGGAGGGTGCTGAAGACCAGGAGACCGCGGGCGAGTACCAGCAGCGCATTGTCGAGCGTATCGGCGAGGGTGCCAAGGGTGGGGCTCAGGCCGACTACGTGCAGTGGGTGCGCGATGCCACCGACAGCGATGGCGACAAGATGAACATCGACGAGGGCTATGTGTGGCGGCATCGCAACGGATTCGGCTCTGTCGATGTCGCCGGCCTGTTCAACGGTACCGGGGCCAACAGGCTTCTCACCGCGCAACAGCGCAGCGACTTGCTCACGTACATCCAGAGCCTGGACCCGGTGACGCATCAGGCGCGCGTGCTTGAGGTGGTTACGCAGACGCAGAACATCGAGGCTACGCTGGTACCGACCAGCGATGAGCAGTTTGCGCGTGACTGGGACGACGCAACACCGCTCACCGTCTTGTCGTGGACAGCGGCAACGCGGCTTCTCAAGTTCACCGCAAACCGGCCAAGCTCGATGGACATCGGCGACGCCGTCATCGTCAACGGTAAAACTGGCGAGGAGCTCATCATCGAAGCGTTCGGTAGCAACCCGGACGAGGTCGTCATCAAGGAGGTTCTGTATACGCCGGTGGCAACCGACACCGTGTACAGCGGCGGGCCTCTCGTTGCTCCGGTGCGCACGGCAATTCAGACGCTCATCAACGGCTTGGGGCCGCGCTACGGCGACTTCGGAGCTGGCGACTTCCGAGGCACGCTGTACACGTCCGAGTTGTTCGAGGTCATCCAGACAACCAGCGGTGTCCTCGACTCCACGCTTGTTACGCCGTCGTCCAACGTGGTGCCCACCGAGAAGGTGTTCCCGGACGACACGCAAATCAACCTGCTCATCGCGGGCGAAATTCTCGTGAGGTACGCGTAGTGGCGAACGAGGTCATTTACTTTCCCTTCGACGAGCAGAGGGACAGCAGCTTCCCGCAGGACGAGAAGGCCAACGGCCAGGCCGCTCTTCTGCTCCCGGCGGGCAGCGTGCAGCCGGTGGTTGCACAACTGTCGATGGGCAACGGCCGGCAGTTCGACGGCACCAACGTGTTCGTGCTGAGCGACTCCAATGCGGGCGGTGCTACGCGCGAGGTGGGTGCATTTATCATCGCCGAGGTCGACTACGCGAGCATCGGTGTCGGCAACACGGCGTACCTGCTGGCGCACGGTGAGGTGACAGGTGGCAGCACGCGATACGACTGGGCCTTGCGCATCGAGGTCCTCTCTACGGATGGCACTGTTCGTTTGCGGGCGGTGTGGCACGACGACACTGGCGCTCTTGTCGTCCCGGACGGCGTGCTTGTCAGCCTTCCGACAAGCGGCGAAGTGCTGCTCGGGTTTACCCGGTTCCAGGACAGCGACACCATCAAGGTGCGCTACAGCGTGGGCGACGAATTTTCCGCGGACATCACGTCG
>JAAXHB010000431.1 GCA_012271125.1 Actinomycetota bacterium
GCAGGGACAGCCTGCGTATCTGGGTCAAGCGGCACGAGACAGATACGGGCAATCGTGCTGACGTTGCCCCCTGCGTCTAATCCAATTTGAGTTAGACTCTGGCCCAAGTGAAAGGACCAGAGATGAAGCGCAGCAGGTTTACCGAAGACCAGATTATCGGCCTTGTGAAGGAGCACGAGGCTGGGATTTCCGTCGCCGATCTGTGCCGTAAGCATGGCGTCAGCGATGCGACGGTCTACAAGTGGAAAGCCAGGTATGGCGGCATGGATGTCAGCAAAGCGAAGCGGCTGAAGGGGCTTGAGGACGAGAATGCCCGTCTTAAACGGCTTCTCGCGGATGCGATGCTCGACAATGCCGCGCTGAAGGATATCCTGGGAAAAAAATGGTGACGCCCGCCGTGAAGCGGCAAGCGGTCGTGCATCTTGTGGCTGATCATGGGATGAGCGAGCGGCGGGCGTGCCGGATCATCGGCTTTTGCCGTATGACCATGCGATATGAGGCCGTCCGGCGGGACGGCCCTGCGCTTGGCGAGCGGCTGAAGGAACTGGCGCGGGTGCGCCGCCGGTTCGGCTATCGGCGGCTGCATGTGTTTTTGCGGCGCGCCCGCTATGAGGTGAACCATAAACGTCTGTTCCGCATCTATCGCGAAGAGCGGCTGCATGTGCGCCGTCGCGGCGGGCGCAAGCGAGCCGTCGGCACCCGGGCTCCGATGGCGCTGCCGCTGATGCCGAACCAGCGCTGGTCTGTGGACTTCGTGTCAGACCAGCTGACCGATGGCCGCCGCTTCCGGATCATGACAGTGGTCGATGACTGCACCCGGGAATGCCTCGCGCTGATCGCTGACACTGCGCTATCGGGAGCACGGGTCGCACGGGAGCTGGACACGCTGTTCGAAGCTCGCGCAAAACCCGTGACCATAGTCAGCGACAATGGGACCGAGTTCACCTCGAACGCGATCTTGACCTTTGCTGGCGACCGCAAGATCGACTGGCATTACATCGCACCTGGAAAGCCGACCCAAAACGCCTTTATTGAAAGCTTCAACGGTCGCCTGCGCGATGAGCTTCTGAACGAAACCCTGTTCCCATCCATGCATCACGCCAGGGCCACGCTGGCGGCCTGGCGCGAAGATTATAATACACAACGCCCCCACTCACGACTCGGCTGGCAGACACCGGACGGGTTCGCCCAGACCTTCGCCCCCCAACGGGGCCTGACGCCGCGCAACCCGAAAAGCACCACGCCGGTCCCCGTTGCCCAAAACGCCAAAAAAGGCAAAATAAAAACCCGGAGTCTCGCTCACGCTGGATAAAAATTGGGGGCAACGTCAGAGATAACAGGGACCACCTCAGTGTCATAATTATGTGGTTGGG
Source organism: Actinomycetota bacterium (assembly GCA_012271125.1). Classification (GTDB taxonomy): domain Bacteria; phylum Actinomycetota; class Acidimicrobiia; order Acidimicrobiales; family Aldehydirespiratoraceae; genus JAAXHB01. Next base: position 1,374 of record JAAXHB010000431.1, read on the forward strand.
ATATAATCCCGCTCGTCAGTGCTCTGTACTGGCC
>JAAXHB010000432.1 GCA_012271125.1 Actinomycetota bacterium
GTGGCGGGGTCAAAGTCCTCGTGGTTGACGCCGACGACGAAGGTTCGGTCTGCACCTTTAGCGGGGGCGGACACGACGACTCGTGGGGCACCGGCGGTGAGGTGGCGGGCTGCTGCGTCGCGGTCGGTGAAGATGCCGGTGGATTCGACCACGACGTCTACGCCGAGGTCTCCCCAAGGGAGGTTTTCGGGGTTGCGTTCGGAGAGCACCTTTATGTTGGCGGAGCCAACTGAGATGGTGTCGCCAGATACGGAAACGTCATCGGCTAGAGGGCCGTGGACGGAGTCGTGTTTGAGCAGGTGCGCCATCGTGTCGATAGAGCCGAGATCGTTGACCGCGACGATTTCAACGTTCGGGTTGGACTGGGTGGCTCGAAAAAAGTTGCGACCGATTCTGCCGAAGCCATTTACGCCGATATTGATTTGTGGCTTTGTTTGTGTCATGGCGGCAAAGATTAGTGGAGTGCTGCGTGGACATTGTGGGCGACGGCGGAGGGGAGCCAGCTGAGGGCGAGCAGTTCGTCGAGTGTGGCTTTCTTGACGCCGGCAATGCCGCCTAGTTCTTTGAGGAGTCGGGTGCGGCGAGCGGTGCCGAGGCCGGTGATTCCGTCGAGTTCGGAGGCGAGCATTCGTTTGGCGCGGAGCTTGCGATGGTACTCCACCGCGAAACGATGGCTTTCGTCGCGGATGCGTTGCAGCATGTATAGGGCTTCGGACTGGCGTGGGATTCGCACGGGTTTGGATTGTTTAGGGACGAAGACCTCTTCGAACTGCTTTGCGAGTGCTGCAACGGCGATTTCGTCTTGGAGGTTGAGCTTGCGCAAGACTCGCACGGCTACAGAGAGTTGGCCTTTGCCGCCGTCGACAACTAAGAGTTGTGGGGGGTAGGCGAAACGGGCGGGTTTGGTGTCGGGGGCGTTGTCTGAGGCGGCGTTGTCGGAGGTGTTGTCGGCGTTGTTGGAGGTTGTTGTGCGGGATTGGAGGTAGTTGGTGAAGCGGCGGGTTAGGACTTCTTCCATGGCGGCGAAGTCGTCGTTGCCTTCGACGGTGCGAATCTTGAAACGGCGGTAGTCGGACTTGCGCGGCAGGCCATCTTCAAGCACGACCATGGAGCCGACATAGTCGGAACCTTGGAGATGGCTCATGTC
>JAAXHB010000054.1 GCA_012271125.1 Actinomycetota bacterium
CTGAGATAGATGCTTGAACAGACTTCTAAGTTCGCGCAAGCTTTTCGGGTAGCACGCAACCCGCGCCTGCTTGGTGCTTCAGCCGTGATCGGTGTGCTCGTGGCGCTAGTGGTCGCTGCTTTGGAATACATCACAGTCTTGGTGTTGTTCGAACGGCTAATCACTGAGAACATGCTGGTGCTGGCACTTGCTCCGGCGGTTGGGATCATCGGCGCTCGAGCACTGCTTTTGTTGGGCGGACGAGACACGAACGTTTCAACCTCTGATGAGTACTTTCGAGTTTTTCACGAACGTCAACCTCGTATCAAGTTCCGCGAAATGCCTGCCAAATTGATGGCTGGAATCGCCACTGTTGGCGGAGGTGGAGCTCTCGGACTTGAAGGTTTGTCGATCTATGCGGGGTCGTCGATTTCGTTGTTCTTTCACCGTCAATGCGGTCGTTTCTTTAGACGTGACGAGGCTCGCATTTTGTTGACCGCGGGCGCAGCTGCAGGCGTCTCCGCAATCTTCAAAACGCCGGCAACAGGGGTTATTTTTGCCATCGAGGGCCCGTATCAAGATGACGTCACCCCGCAAGCTTTGGTGCCGTCGCTGATCGCATCGGCAGTGTCCTACACGATTTATGTGTCGCTTGTGGGATCTGAACCTGTGGTTCCAATCCTTGGCGAAGAAGGCTTGGGATTTGGCACCTTGAACGCCAGCGCAATCCTTGGAGCACTCGTGTTGGGACTGGTCGCAGGGCTTGCCGGACGGGGCTTTGCTTGGGTTACACGCCGTGCCAAAGACCTCACAGGTGAGGTGTCCTGGACCAAGCGAGTGATTACCGCATCACTAGTGCTTGCGGCGCTGGTGATGATCTCAGATCGTTTGCTGGGCGAAGCGTTGAGCTTGGGTCCGGGCACTCGAGCGATGGAGTGGGTCATTCATCAAGACTCGCTGCGATTAATCGTGTTGTTGTTCGGGATACGTGTCTGCGCGACCTTGGCGACCCTTTACGGGGGTGGAGTAGGTGGATTGTTTATTCCGTTGAGCACTTTGGGCGTGATCGTCGGGCAGTTTGTGGGCGTTGGCATCGACGCCGAGCATCTTGCCCTGTATCCGGTGCTTGGATTGGCGGCGTTTTTGGGCGCGGGTTACCGCACGCCTATAGCGGCGGTGATGTTCGTTGCCGAATCGACCCAGGGTGGTGGTGCTTTTGTTGTGCCGGCACTGGTCGCTGCAGCTGTGAGTCAGGTCGTGTCAGGACCGTCGTCTGTGGCGGGGTTCCAGCGGGGTCGTCGTTTGGGGCATGTGGAGAG
>JAAXHB010000433.1 GCA_012271125.1 Actinomycetota bacterium
ATTCAAGCCCGATAAAGGCCAACTCCCGTTATTGAGAAATGGGGTTGTTGATGTCGATGCGGACTTTGCCGGCGACGATGGTGACTGGATAATGCTGTAAACCAGTGCCAGCAGCGTCAACAACATCAGAAGTATCACAAGTGTTGACAAACACCTCAGAGTCCCAGCGGAAGTAACAGTCTCGAGGCTGTCCTGGTCGTCGTGCGTCAAAGGCACTCCAGCCTGTGAGCGGATCGTTGCCGACATGGTTGACGATCAAGTCACGATCCCCGCCGGCAACGTCGGAAAACAGCACCGGCCCGCCCTCGGCAATCTCCGCGCTGATCCGCTCAGCGTCTAAGTCACGAAAGTCGCTGTCGCCGAGTCGTACCTCTACTTGGCTGCCCGAGCCTGCCAGCCACAGCACGGCGACGACTAATGCAACAGCGATCACAACGCCTGCTAAACCGACCATCATCGCCGACCGCAATGACGATTTCGCCCCCGATTTCTGGTCTGACCCTGACCTTGATTGCGAGCCAAAGGCTCCTTTACTCACCGGCACAGGTGCCTAGTATCGTCACGCCGTGGACTTATTTGAACATCAGGGCAAGGAATTGTTCAAAAAACACGGTCTAGCAGTGCCCGTCGGCGAGGTCGCATTCAGTCCCGCCGAAGCCACCCAAGCCGCCGAACGCCTCGGCTTGCCGGTGGTCGTCAAGGCTCAAGTTCACACCGGCGGACGGGGCAAGGCAGGTGGCGTCAAGCTCGCCGTTGACATGGCCGAAGTCCAGGCTCATGCCGAAGCCATCCTGGGACTCGACATCAACGGCCACATCGTCAAACGTCTCTATATAGAGCAAACTTCCGACATCGCCGCTGAGTATTACGTCAGCTTCACTCTTGACCGCTCCGCTAAAAAACACCTGGGCATGCTCTCAGCTCAAGGCGGCGTCGACATCGAAGGCGTCGCTGCTGAAACCCCCGATGCCATCGCCAAGATTTGGATCGATCCTGTCGACGGTATTGATGAAGTCACTTGCCGAGACTGGATTACCACCGCTCAGCTCGACCCCGCTGTCACCGACGCCGCTGTCGACGTACTCACGACGCTGTATCAAACCTATGTAGATGCCGACGCTGACCTCGTCGAGGT
>JAAXHB010000434.1 GCA_012271125.1 Actinomycetota bacterium
AACTCGGCCCGGTAGCCTGATCGGCGCTGTCGGGGATGGTGTAATAGGTAACACAGCTGGTTCTGGCCCAGCCGTTGGGGGTTCAAGTCCTCCTCCCCGAACCCGGCGGTATGCTGCGCCCGCCTGCGGGCCCCAGCGGCCCGCACCTGCCCCGTTCGTCTAGCGGCCTAGGACGCCACCCTCTCAAGGTGGTAGCACGGGTTCAAATCCCGTACGGGGTGCCAACTCCTATAAGGCTGTTGCGAAGATTTTGAGGGTTTGTTCCCAGGAGCGTTCGGTGGCTGCGGGGTTGTGCTTGTAGGTATCGGGCCAGGTGTAAGCATGATCAGCACCCTCGTGAATATCGATGACGACTCGATCACCGATGGCTTGAACAGCGTCAATATAGGGCTGCATTTTCGCCACCGGCATCTTGTCGTCAATCTCGCCAAAGCCCATGTATAGATGACCCTTTAGGTCGGCGGCTTCAAGATGCGGGGAGTTGTCCTTGTCGTCAACAAGGAACGACGGATGCCACATAGAACCGACAACGAAACGCTCCGGTTGGGTTGACATGGCAGTGTGAACCGCACGTGCACCCACGCAAAAGCCGATACATGCCATCTGGGTTGGCAAGCTGCGCTGGCCGGCGACGGCAGTAAGTGCGGCATCCATATCGGAAGCCATTGAGTCGTCGGTGAGCGACATCAGCATCGACATCATGCGGTTCTCTGCTTCAGGATCAGCGGCGATTATGTCCTGTGTGAAATGAACGAGACGACCGTGGCGGTGATACATGTCAGGCGTGACAACGTCATATCCAGCACCGACAAGGCGCTCCATGTAGTCATGAATGACCGGGCGCACGCCGGGGGCGTCATGGAATAGGGCGACCATTGGTGCGTCTGGGTTGGCGGTTGGCCATTTTCGGTTGACGACCATCTCGCCATCGGCGGTTTGGACGTCAAAAGTTACGGAAGAAATCTCTGACATGGCAGGGCAGGCTACAAGTGGTTCACGGCGGGTAGTTTCGCGGCGTGACTGATGGTTTGGCAGGTGCTGATATGGGGGATCTTGAGGCGAAGATTCTCACCATTTCAGATGGGGTGAGCGCTGGAACTCGGGAAGATCGCAGCGGTGCGGCGTTGGAAAAGTTTTTGAGTGACAACGGTTGGAAGGTTGTGGAGAGGACGGTCGTTGCTGATGGTGCTGACAGCGTTGCGCAGGCGCTGCGGGGACTAGCCGACGGGTTTCATGGGATGATCGTCACCACCGGTGGAACGGGTTTTGGGCCTCGCGATGCCACACCCGAAGGGACGTCTCAAGTGATTGAACGATCTGCGCCGGGGTTGGCAGAGGCAATGCGAGCGATTAATCCGCTGGGACGGTTGTCTCGTGGAGTGGCGGGG
>JAAXHB010000435.1 GCA_012271125.1 Actinomycetota bacterium
GCGATTGCCCGTGCCGTTGTTGCGATAGTACTTTTCAAAGGGATCCTGGCCGCGATGCGCGGTCCCGCCCGGAGAATGCATGTAGGGCGGATCGAACACCACACAATCGATCTCGCCATCCGTGTAGGGCAGGGCGCGGCTGTCCACGCCCTCCGCAATATCCGTTGCCAAAAGTCGGTACTGATCTGGCGGGACGCTTCTCCAGAACACGCCCTGCCCATAGGTAACGTCGGCAACGATGCTCCCCGGTGCCACGTACAGGCCTAGCACGCCAGGAAACAGATCCTCGTTAGACCCCGTTGTTGCGCTTAGCACGAGATCGTTCGAGGGCGCTCCGTTCTTGACCGTGCGCTTGTTGCGCTGCGGAATATTGCGAGGTAGATGTTCCGTCTTTGCGCTAGTTTGCTCGGTACGCGAATCCATCTGCCGCTCAGTCCTTAGCGGGCAGTTCGCCAGACTGCTTGAACACAGAGAATCCCGTAAGACTGGGCAGCAAGCGTTTTGCCATCACACCTTTATGCATTGGAACAAAAAACTGTGATCGGTTGCTGTTTCAAGCGTCTTAACCGGTACGGACGGGAGGTGCTCGCGCAGTAAAGACAGCAAGCGGATGGAATCTCTGATTGCCCGTTACATCCAAGACGTATGCTGCCCTGCACTGAGGAGCGAACCATGTCGAGCGCCCTGCCCATTCTGTCGAACAACAGCCTCGCCCAGGCTACCCGCAACTGCCCGCTGCTGGAAGGGCGGGAAGAGGCTTGGATTGCTTGCTGCTCCAAGCGATTCACCCCTCTGGCCAAACGCATCGCCGGCGACGACGGCCTCGCCTTGGACGTCCTGCAGGAGAGCTGGATCCGCGTGCTGACATCTGTCCATGCCTACCGCAGCGGGTCTCCCGCCTGTGCCTGGGTGCGCAAGATCGTTGCCAACTGCGCCACGGACTCGCAGCGGCGCAAGCATGGCGAGGTACCACTGCTGGAAGCCCTTGACAACCAGCCGAGCATGGCCCCGTCCGCTGAGCACCGCGCCATGCAGGCCGAGATGCTGATATTGGTCGAGGCCATTGTTGCCGAGCTTCCCAAAGCCTACCGCCAAGTCATAGAATTGCGCTATCGCCAAGAATGCAGCACCGCGGAGGCGGCGGAATTGCTGCACATCAGTCGCTCCAACGCAGCAACGCGCCTGAACCGTGCGGTTGCCATGATCAGAAAGCAAGTGCACAAGCACCTGCAGGCAGTGCCCACTCCCTAGCCATCGACCAAGGGGCCGTCAGCGGAACGGACCGCCGCCCCGGCTTCGCGATGGGCGCCACGGCAGCAACTCGCCAACCTGATCCCGCAGCGGTGCTGTCGCCTCTCGCCGCCGGTCCAGAGGTCTCTTCAGCCGCAACCTCAGCGCTGCGAGAGCTTGCCCAGCACGTCCGCGATCTGCTTGTAGTCGGCGGCCAAATCGGCGTACTCGCTCGCCAACTCGCTGACTTGTTCTTGCAATTGCGCGACCTGCGCGGCCAAGCTCGTCACTTGCCCGCTCAAGCCTGCGATGCGCTCGGACGTGC
>JAAXHB010000436.1 GCA_012271125.1 Actinomycetota bacterium
CCTTCGACATGCCCACCCTCATGGGCTACGACTCCGACCACCCTCTCGCCAAAGGCGAAGTCGGCAGAGCCGGCGTCGCCATCGACACCCTTGCCGACGCCCAAGACCTCTTCGCCGACATTCCCCTCTATAAAACCTCCACATCAATGACCATCAACGGCCCCGCCATCGTCGCCCTTGCCCAATACATCGCCACTGCCGCCACCCAACACACCCGCCCCAACGCCACAACCCACAAACCCACCACTCCAGCCCAACTCGCCGGCACAATCCAAAACGACATCCTCAAGGAATACCAAGCCCAAAAGGAATACATCTTCCCCCCCAAACCCTCCATGCGCATCATCACCGACATGATCGCCTACACCACCGCCGAAATGCCTCGCTTCCATCCCATCTCCATCTCCGGCTACCACATCCGAGAAGCCGGTGCCACCGCCGCCCAAGAACTCGCATTCACCCTCGCCAACGGCTTCGCATACGTCGAAGCCGCCACACAACAAGGACTCCACCCCGACGACTTCGCCCCCCGCCTCAGCTTCTTCTTCAACTCCCACATCGACTTCTTCGAAGAAATCGCCAAGTTCCGAGCCGCCCGCCGCATCTGGGCTACCGAACTCCGCCACCGCTACGGTGCCCAAGACCCCAAACCCCTCCAATGCCGCTTCCACCCCCAAACCGCCGGCGTCTCGCTCACCGCCCAGCAGCCTGAAATCAACATCGCCCGGGTCACCACCCAGGCTCTCGCTGCCGTCCTCGGCGGCACCCAGTCCCTCCACACCGACTCCTACGACGAGGCCCTCGCCCTCCCCACCGAGCACTCCGCCCGCATCGCCCTGCGCACCCAGCAAATCATCGCCCATGAAACCGGCGCCCCCACCGTCGCCGACCCCCTCGGCGGCGCCCACTACATCGAATGGCTCACCGATGAGCTCGAGCGCCAAGCTCACGAAATCTTCACTCACATCCGCAACATGGGCGGGGACGCTTCCTGCATTAACGACGACATCGGCTGCAGCGCAATAAATGACAGACTGATGCACGACGTTGCTGATGGTTTCGATGCCACGAGCATCGAAACTTCAATGCTTGACGGCGTTCTTGCAGGTATCGACAACGGCTACTTCACCAGCGCAATCGCCGACGAGGCATACAAGTTCGAACGAGCCGTCAACAACAATGACCGCATAATCGTCGGCGTCAATAAATATTCAGATAACGACTTCACCGACGACGGCTACACAAACGAACTCCTACAAATCAACCAAGACACCGAGGATTACCAGCTAAAACGCCTCGCCGCAACAAAACAAGCCCGCAACACCGACGCCGTCGCCCACGCACTCCAACAACTTAAAGCCGCCGCTCAAACAGACGAAAACCTTGTTCCACCGGTAATAAAAGCCGTCGAAACCTACGCAACCGAAGGCGAAATCATCGACACTCTCGCCGAAGTCTTCGGAAGATACACCGAACCCGCAATCTGGTAACCCCACCACATATCCCCAATAGTGACCAATACCACATCAATACAACCCGCACCATTCATCAAAAGGTGTAAGATTGCCGGTTGATATGAGGTACGTCCCGCGCCCTTGGGAGGTCTGACAATGCCGGCTGCCACGCCATCTGACATGCCATCTAACCACCCTGAAACCCCACTCCTCCGCCGCACCCTGCGCCTCGGCGTCACCGCCGCGACCTTCGCCCTGCTCTCTACCATCTTCACCCCCCTCGGCCCCGCCCCCTCCTACGGCCAAACCACCGACGACGACAACACCTACGAAGACGTCCCTACCTGGAACACCGGCCACGTAGACAACCTCGACAACGACGGCGTCTTCGACGGAACCCTCGACACAGACGGCTGTTCCGGCAACCAATTCTGCTCGAGCGAACCCGCCCCCCGCTGGCAAATCGCCGTCTGGCTCGTGCGAGTCCTCGACGACGGCGTCGAACCCACCCTCCAAGGCACAACAAGACGCTTCTCAGATGTCCCCGCCTCATATCCCTGGGTCGCTCACATCGAACGAGCCGCTGCACTCGGCGTCACCCAAGGCTGCGGCGACGGCACCCGCTTCTGCCCCAACGACCTCGTCTCACGAGGCCAGCTCGCCTCCTTCCTTGTCCGCTCATTTGACCTTCCGGCAGCACCCGCAGGTACCGCCGAGAATCTCGACTTCGAAGACGTCTCAACCGGCTCAACCCACGCCGAGGCCATTGTCCGCCTAGCAGCATCAGGCATCACCCAAGGCTGCGGCGATGGCACCAGCTTCTGCTCCAACCAATCCGTCAACCGCGGCCAACTCGCCGCATTCCTCAACCGTGCCAGTGTCCTCGAAGAAACCGGCACCATCCCACCCGACGGCCCGCCCGACACCATCCCCGAAGAAACCACCACCACGACCACCACAACACCAGCTCCCGCCCCAGCCCCTGCTCCCGC
>JAAXHB010000437.1 GCA_012271125.1 Actinomycetota bacterium
ATTGCATCTTCAATAGTTGTGAGGCGACGGCCGTGGAGACAGTCGGCGAGCCAGGCAGCGGTGTAGCTAGCACCTGCCATGCGGTCGAGGTGGGCACCGGCGTCTGAGCCACCGATCATGACTTGGGGGTGTTGCCAGGCTTCGGCTCGGAGTTGCCAACTTTGGTCGTCGTCGTCGGTGGGGGCGGGCCAGAAGATCGTGCGGAGCTCATCGGCGCAGCAGACCTCTATTAGAGCCTCGAAGGGGGTTTGGTTGCGCTCGGCGGCGATGTCTGCGATGCGTTGGCCGGTGAGGCCTTGGTTTTCTTCGGAGTAGGTGTCGCCGATTGTGTAGGTCGCCCAGTTGGTCAGGCGGGCAAATACGCCGGCTTCTGGGCTGGCGGCTTGGGTTTCGAGTTGGGTGCGAGTGGCTGGGTCTCGCAGGGCTTCGATGCGTTCGGATATTGGGAGGGTGAAGACTTCGCTCCAGCCGGGGAGCATGTGTAGGGCGCAGTGGCTGCCGAGGCTCATGTTCATCGACACGAGGATGGGCATAGTGAGTGCGATGACGCTGGCACCGGCGGTGTTGGCTTGTTCGCAGGCTTGGAGTTGGTTGCGGTAATCGTCGGGGCGGGCAGAGTCGATTGTGAGGACGTTCCAGTTGAGGGGGCGGTTGGCTGTGATTGACATTTGGGTCATTAGTTCGATTTCGTCTTGGGTGAAGCCTTTCATGCAGCCGTCGGTGACCCATTCAAGGGTGGTGCCTTCATGCGTTGCGGTTTCTTCGCAGAGTTCGAGGACTTCTTCGGGGGTTGCCCAGCGGCTGGGGACGGGCTGGCCATTGCCGTCGGTGTGGGTGTAGCTGCGACCGGTGGAAAAGCCGATACCACCGGCTTGGAGGGATTCTTTTAGCAGGGCTCGCATTTGAGCGATTTGAGGTTTGGTGGCTTCGGCACCGACGGCTTGGGCGCCCATGACGGCTCGGCGTAATGCGCAATGCCCGACGAGGAAGCCAGCATTGACAGCGGTGCCTTGTGATTCGAGAGCTGTGAGGTAGTCATCAAAAGTGTTCCAGTTCCAGGGGACGCCTTCGGAGAGGGCTTCGAGTGACATGCCTTCGACCTTGACCATCATGTTCTTGAG
>JAAXHB010000438.1 GCA_012271125.1 Actinomycetota bacterium
TATTAGAATACGGTGGATGAGCCGTGGTACCCGACAGTCCCGCTACGACTTGTGGCCGGTCAAGCCTAAGCTCGTCGCGGGCAACTGGAAGCATCCGGCCGGAACGAAATCTCCCAAGAGTTACTTTCCGTTTGAGACGGTCTCAGAGGACGTGGCCAGGCGCATGGTCAAGAAACTTCCGAAGCCCGGATAAGTTGTGAAAGTGGTATGCCCAAAAGCGTCCACACATTTGGATTTGAGGTCTCGCGGTTCATCTTGGCTGGGTTGGCCAACATGGACGCCGAGGATCGGAAATCTATGTTCGACGGTTGCCGACTGGTTTACTGCGTCTACTGCGGCCAAGCTCTGGACCAGTGCACGGGTTGCATTCGCGGCGGCGTTCCAAAGTGTCTTGAGGCTACAAAGGCGGCTCGCGATATTCTGTATTCAACCGGTGGATGACTGACTCATGCAGATGTTCTGTTACTGCTGCGCCGCTTGGCGGGAGCACTACTTTTCCTGGATGATGAACGGGATGCCGGCGGGGTGGTATTTGTACGATTTCGACGATGAGGAATGTCTTGCGAGGACGATGGCACATGCAAATTGAATTCACCGGCAAGGCCAACGTCTCGATTGAGGACCGTTCTGCGGTTCGTCAGCGGCGTTTACGAGTCCCTGAGTGCCGTGACGGACCAAATGATTTCCACGGTCGGGGATAAAAATCGGGTGATCATAGCCCAGCGGCTACGGGAGCAAGCGGAAAGGTGGGAACCATGAGCAGAGACGACTACCCGATCGAACCCGACACAACGCCATGCAAGTACTGTGGCCGTCCAGACTGCGTGCACGAGCGTTGTCAGAAGTGTGGCTACACTTCGTCCGACGCGTCATTCCACGGCGACCACAATCTTTGTGGTGAACCGGAACCTGCTAAGCCTAAAGACGTAAAGACGTCGGCTCTGGAAGGTGAGGACGATTGACATGTGCCTGGTAGAGATGTCCGATCCGCCTGAAGTCTGCTCCGTGTCGAGACACCGCAGCCGAAAACTCAGGCGGTGCGGAGACTGCGGGATGGCGATTCACCCAGGGGAAACGTACGAGCGAGCGTTCACGGTGATGGAGGGCGACAGCACGACGCACGTGACCTGTTCCTCGTGTCTGGAAGGCGGCGAGTGGCTCCAGGAGCAATGTGGAGGCTACTGCTTTGGCCTGATCGGCGAGGACCTGCTCGATCACTGGTGGGAAGAGGGAATCCGCACGATGGAGCTGGGTCGGCTGATCGTAGGTTACCGACGGCGGCGTTACGTAGCAGATGTTTTCCGTAG
>JAAXHB010000439.1 GCA_012271125.1 Actinomycetota bacterium
TCGCCGCAACGCTTCAGCCGAGTTCTGTTCTTTGAGCCGATCTTTTCCTCGTCCAAAGCCATGCCGATGTCGTCGGCCGTTTGTTTGATCATGCCGACTTCACGCTTGGTTAGCTCGCTGCCGGCCTTTTCGTCGAGCTCCTCCCATACCCCTTCGCTGGCTTCCTTCATTGACGGCGGTACCACGGTTTTGCGATACATCACACTGGCCATCTGGCCTTCACCCAGAAGCTCTTGCTGCTTGGCTATCTTGTCGATCGCTTTTCCAAAAGCTTTCATCGGCGTGCACTGGTCCTCGTCCATGATCAGCGAGGCGAAGTACACAAGCTCGTACATGTGCGCGCCGGAGTAGCCGTCTGTTAGCTTGGCCACCTGTTTTGCATCGTTCAGGCTGACCTGTTTCTCGCCTTCAGGCCCGACCATCATCTTGCCGGCGAACTTCTCGACCATCAGCGTTCGCGCAGCCTCGGTCGGCAGGTTGAACTCTTCGACATCGTGGAAACGACCAGGACGATCAACAAGTGCCGCGGGCCAAGCTTCCGGATGGTTGGTCGTCATGATCGTCATCACGCCCGTTGATCTTCCGATGCCGTCCATTTCGGATTTGATCACGTCCACAGTTCTCGATTGAAGGTAGCTGTCTACGTCTTCGATACACAGCACAGCCGGCGCGAGCTCCTTGGCCATTTGCATGCCGCTGCAGAACGCGTCGGCCAGACCCCAGTGGCTGCAGTGCTTTGCATTGACCCAAATAAACGTTGCCTTGGGAGTCTCGTTGCGCAGGATGCGAGCTGAGAGCGTCTTTCCGGTACCTGGCGGTCCAAGCATCGCCACACCGCGATTGGGCATGGACTCACCCTTGGTGTTGACGAGCTTGATCCAGCCTTGAAGCTGTTTCTTATGTTTGTTCTCCAGAATCACGTCGTCGACTGTCTCATCAGTCACGTCCATGAAGTTCCCATCGAGATCAAAGCATTCACCTTTGAGGAAATTGTTCTCGATCGCCCAGGCCCAGCATTTGGCAACGTACTCGTCGCCTTCTTCGCCGACGGCGTAGCACGTGACGTAGTTGCCTCGCCACGTTTGATTTCGCTTCACGCACAACTTCTTGCCATCGTCGCATTCCCAAAACTCCAATCCATCGGTTAGGAACGTTCCGCGAAACTTCGAGTTGAGCTGGATATCCTCATGCCGAGGCGGACTCTCGCTCGGCCGGTCCCGACTAGAACCAAGGTTTCGGAGGTCCGTGCGGTGCCAGTCTTTCGTGACGTAGTTGGCGCCGCTGAACCAGCTGCCACGCCGCGTGTTTGGCACAAACGTCGTTGTGACAACCAGATCTTTGACCAGACAACCGAGAAATTTCGAGCACCAGTCGTATTCGAGCGTCGACGCTTCCAGGTGCTCGTTCTCGGGTTTGAAGCCTTTGGTTTCAGGCAGTGTTGGATCGTAGAGCGTCCGTCTCACAGATACTTTCGTGGAAGATGAAACTGACTTGTCTTCCAGTGGAGC
>JAAXHB010000440.1 GCA_012271125.1 Actinomycetota bacterium
GGCACTGGTTTTAATCTCACATCAGATCGGAATTATGATATGCAAAATAAAAAACTAACAAATGCAGCAGAAGGAACTAATTCCAACGATGTTGTCAACAAAAAGCAGATGGATGATGAACTTGCCAAAAAAGTTAACAACAGTGGAGATACAATGAGTGGAGTATTAAACATGGGTAATAATAAGATAACAGACTTAGCAACACCCACAAATGATTCAGATGCTTGTACAAAAAAATATCTTATAGACACATGTATGACTCAAAATGGACGAGGGGATTGGAATTTAGAAGGTAAAAAATTGTATAATGTTAGTCAAACATTAAACACAGAAGATTTAATTCCTGACATAAAATACATCAAAAATCATAGTATATGGCCTGACGCTCAAGGCAATTGGAACGCTAAAAATAAGGTAATATACAATAATGCTATAAATGGTTACAACACAGATGTTGTAAATGTGAAATGGGTTAATGATAGGTTTGTTAAACTAGCTGGCTCAACGATGACTGGTGATCTGAATATGTCCAATAATAAAATAACTAATGTTGGAAATCCAACTAGCAATAATGATGGTGTTAATAAAAGCTATGTTGATAATAATCTAAGTCAATCGCATATTACACCAAGTCATTACAATAATGAATTTGCTTATGCTATGGTTAAAAACCAATGGTCAGAAGAAGATGGTGGTTTAGATACCTTTGATCCTGTAAAGGTTGAGAACTTGGAACCTCATGAAGGCAATTATCATACATATAACCACAAAGTTTTATATTTAACAATTAAAAAAAATAATGCTGGCGGATATATGTGGGAAATGGGACTTAACATTTTTCGTTTGGAAGCTAATAAGGACTATACCTTATGTATTGAAATATTAATGGGTGACTACCTTTTATGGCATAAATCGATTGTAAGTGTGAATACTACAGCATCAAGAGGTGTTACTATTTCTCATTATGATACTAAAAAATTCTCACATAGATATACTGATAATGGAGGTAGTACACAATACATGTATTATAATAGAATGATTATAAATTTACAAAAAACAGGAGGCAATCCTCATATTATAAATATAAGGACAGAAATAACACAAGCGGGGATAGATTTAAATACATATCCAACCAACTATGATAAAGTATATGTTACTGCTTATGGCATGTTTGGTAAATTAAACAATATTGACGCAGATAAGGTATATGATTATCATACTGCTTTTGATATTCAACCTACAAAAGTAGTTTATAATGTGGATTTGGATATGAACAGAAAGAAAATATTAAA
>JAAXHB010000441.1 GCA_012271125.1 Actinomycetota bacterium
CCGTAGGCGAAGTTGGTGGGATTCATGTCCTCGTAGCCCCGGGTCACGTCCTCCACCGTCACCGTCAGCGGCGCCTTCTCGACCATCACGCCGCTCACCACCGCGAAGTCTCCGTTCGAGGTGACGAAGGTGCCCATCAGCGGGTGATCGCCGGCCGTCAGGACCGTGCCCGCAGGATTCGGCAAGTAGTCGAAGGTTCCGGTGATCTCCACGTCGTCCGACATCGCGTTCAACTGGTCGTCGCCCAAGGGCATGCCGTAGGTCAGGGTCGCGGGATTCCACAAAACCGGAGGCTGAACCGTGAACACCCCGTTCTGGTGCGTCACCGTGTAGTTGTCCGAGAATCCCCCGCTCACCCGGATGGTGTAGCGTCCGAAATCGGTCGAATCGTCGACGTTGGAACCGATCTGCAGCCCGGACCACAGAATCCCGTCCAGGGTGTCGTCGTTCTTCAACTGTCCCTCGCCCACTTCGACGGCGTAGGGCTGGCCGTCCACCGGCATGTACCCGGTGCCCACGAACCCGTCGGTCGGGATGCGCTGGGCGCTCATGTTCGACTCGCCCTTGCCCTTCGCCAGATCGGTGGCCCGGATCGTCAGGTTCGCCCGGTTGATGGTGAGACGGGCCGCGCTGGTATCCCCCGAATTGTTGATCTCGTGCCGAGGGTATTCGTCGTCATCGTTGGGATAGTCGATCCCGATCACGCCATTCTTGATTCTCAAGGTCGCGGAGCCCTGCACGTCACCGCTCAATGCGTAGTTGGGGCTGATGTCGGTTTGTCGCTGAGCCACCCCGATGTAGTAGCCGCGCCCCACCGGGCTGTCCGAACGGGCGTTGGTCGTCAGGATCAACTGCCGCCCCATCACCTCCTGAATGACGTCGTCGCCCAGCAGCTTGTAGTACATCTTCTTCTTGGATGCGGCATTCCTGGGCCTGCCGTAGCGGACCACCGAGGAATCGAAGCTGTCCAGATTGACGTCCACCTCTCCGTACTCGAAGGTCTTGTCCTGCAACACGA
>JAAXHB010000055.1:0-190 GCA_012271125.1 Actinomycetota bacterium
ACACCGACACCGATGAAGTCACCGACGGCACCATCACCTACGCCATCGCCGACAGCACCGCCGCTTTCACATCTGACACCTTCACCTACAACGCCACCAAAGCCACCAACCCAGCCACCGTCAACATCAACATCGTCGACGCCGACTACTTAACCGACGACTTCGCTGTGCTAGAACGCGACGGCTTCGG
>JAAXHB010000055.1:225-8838 GCA_012271125.1 Actinomycetota bacterium
GCGACGCCGGCTGCAACGACGTCACCCTCATCTCAGCCCCCGATATCGGCACCGCCACCTTGTCCTTTGACGGCAACTTGACCTACACCCTCGCTGATCGCAGCACAGAGCAAGACAACGCCATCACCACCGCTTATTTCACCTACGCCACCCGACAAAACGCCAACCGCCTAGGCGCGGTAACGATTTACATAAACGTCCAAGACACCCTCACCGCCGATGACTTCAACCTAACCCGCCCCGGGTTCCAATCCGCCTCAACCACTGTTGACGTGCGCGCTAATGACATTTGCGCCGCGCATTGCGCACAAGTCACTATTGACACCGAACCCGCCCACGGCACCGCAGTGGTCAACGACGACCTCACAGTCACCTACACCATCGACGAACTCACATGTGATGACTACGCCGACTCCGACACGTTCCAGGACTGCTATGACGCCTTACCTGACACTGACACTTTCACCTATTTAACCTTGGCCGCCGATGACGTCGACAACGCCGACTCAGACAACAACCGCAACACCGGCAGAGACCCCCAAAGCGTCACCATTGATTTCGACAAAATCACCGACCTCAACGACGACAAGGTTTTCATCTACACAGACGATCTCGCCACCCGTTACGTAAACGTTCATGACATTTCCGCCAACGACGTCTGCCAACCCGGTCCGGGTTGCACTTACATGCGTTTGTTCAACCAGCAACCCGCCCCCAACGACGGCACCGACGGCAACCCAGTCGTGCCAGATTATATAACTTCGTCTCGTTCGATACCTCAATCCACAGGCAGCGTGTTTTTCAACTTCAACGTGAACGTGTTGTCATATTCAGACAGCCTGTTCAGCTTCGATTACGAAATAGACCCAGACATAAACCAAGACCTTCACGGCGAACCTGACACCCCCGCCGACACGCATGCCACCGTCAGCGTTCATGTGCGCCGCCCGGCCGACGTTTTGGTTGATGACGCCACCAACACTGACCGTCCCGGCACTGACGCGGTCACTATTTCTCGCATCAACGTTTTGGCTAATGACACCTGCTCCACAGATCACAACAACTGCGCCGGCATCGCTATCGACACTCAAGGCACTTACGGCACCGCCACCTTCGCTACCTATGACCATGACGGCTACCCCTTCAGCCCTGAGGTGCCCGATTGTTTAGTACCGGCTCATGCCATCGCCGGCAAACCGACTTGTTACATCAACTATGTCATCACCGACGGCACCCAAGAGTTCGAATCCGATACTTTCACTTATAAGACCAACACCTCAGACGGTTTCGACCCGAACTTCCCATCAGCAACTGTCACCGTCACTATCAACCCCACCAACAATTTGATGAATGACTCCACAACAATTACCCGCAACAGCTTCGCCGCCACATCAGTCACAGTTGACCTCCTCGAAAACGCTAATTGCGTACACCCCAGCGGTTGTGCCAGCGTGACTTTGGTCTCCACCCCCGATGACCTCTACCCAGCTGGCACTGTCACCACAACCTTTGCCACCTGGAACCATGACGCAACCTCCGACCCTGACGGCACCAACACCGCGGAGGTGCCCGATTGCGGCGCAACTGCGTCAACTTATGACCATGACTCCGATGTCGACACGGCGGATAAGCGTCGCTGTCGTGTCACTTTTGCTATTGCTGATCGCAGCGTCCAACAAGACAACGCGTTAACTCAAGGCGTTATTGTTTATGCCACTAACAACAACGCTGACAAAAACGGCACCTACACCATCAACATCACCGTTAACGACACCTTGTCAAATGACACCTATGGCGGCAACACACGTAACGGTTATGAAGCCAAAGAGCTCACCTTGGACGTGCTTGGCAACGACATCTGCGCTGGTACTTGTGCCGGACTGACCGTTGACACCACCGACACCATCGGCACTGTCACCATCAACGACGACAACACGCTGCGCTATTACGTAGCTGAAGCGTCATCACATGATGACCTGTTCACCACCGACACTTTCGCCTACACCACCACCAACTCAGCCGACAACGACAACAACGGCACCGCCGACTGGGCCACCGTGACAGTCAGCTTCACTAATGTCACTAAAATCACCAACGACCGTTACGGCTACATCCGCACCGGCACCAACAGCATTGATAAGGAATACAAGGTCCTAGCAAATGATGTATGTCAGCCTGGGCCTTGTTCGAATTTGACCTTTACTCACACAGCAACGCCGGCAGGTGTCAGCGTCGCAGTTGACGACGACGACGGCTCACCCACGATCCGGGTCATAGTCGCATCAGGCACCACGATCAGCTACAACCACAAATGGCAAGTCCAGGTCGACTACTCCGTACGCGACGGTTCACGAGACGACCACGGCAACCTCGTTACCGTCACCGGCGGCAAGTTCCGCTTATGGATCGTGCCGCCACCGGACTCAATCGTGAACCACAGCAACGACATGTACCGCCCCGGCACGCAGCAGTACTCCCACACCCAAAACGTCATCGGCCCCAGCGCTAACTGCGCCGACAGCTGCCGTCGTGTTGAAATCGTCGACCAACCCCAACACGGCACCGCCGCGATCGCTACCTGGGATCACGACTCCGATGACGACACGCCCGAAGTTCCCGACTGCGGCACCACATCTAGCAACACCACTCAGCACAGATGTCGAATTACTTACACCGTGGCTGAGGGCACACCTGAGTTCACAACCGACTCCTACACTTATGCCACCTACTCCTACCACGGCGCCCATTGGTCTGACCCTGACACCTATCCGCTTCGAAGTGTCACCTACACCTACCAAAACACTGACATATTGAACCCCGACACCGCCACCACCAGTCGCACATTACGCGGCCCTGTATTTGTGCGCGTCCCCGACGTTTTCGCCAACGACGCCTGCCGTGCCGGCTGCTTAAATCCCACCGTCGCCAGCATCACCCCATCGACTGCTAGCGCCACATTCTCAAGCGCATTCGGCCAATACGGCTCAATCAATGTAAGCCTCGCCGCAGGTGCCGCCATAACACAGCAAATCGTCATCAACTACTCCACCGACGACGACGGCGGCTACGAAGGCGTAGTCACAGTCAACTTGAACAACTCCGACGACGACTTAGACAACGACACCTACAACGTCACCCGCTCCGGATTTGACGAAATGATCTGGACCCGTGCCATAAGCACCAACGACACCTGCTACTCCGGCTGCGAAGGCGTCACCATCACCGACCAACCCGACCACGGCACCGTCACCATCCTCAACAACGCCGATGGCTCCTTCTCAGCGCGCTACACCCTCACCGAAATCGACGACATCGACGACCTCGCCGATACCGACACCTTCAAATACTCCACCGACGGAACATCATCTGAAGCAACCGTTACGTTCAACATCACCAACAACACCAAAATCGTCAACGACAACTACACCCGACGACGCCATGGCGGCGGTGCACAAACATGGATTTACTTATACCCCCACGAAAACGACACCTGCATCTTCGCTGACGACACCGGCGGCACCGGCAGGACAGGATGCGGCAACACCATAGTGCTAGGCACTGTCTCTGCGCCCTCTGGCGTATCCGTCACCCGCGCATGGGACAACGACGGAAAACGACGAATCGAAATTATTATCCCCGGCAGCGCCTCCATCCCACCCGGCACAAACCAGATCTACTTCGAATACACCATCGTCTACGAAGGAACCACCTACGGCCCCGTCGGCGAAGTCAACGTCACCATCACCAACCCCTTCGGCGGCGGCCCTTAGAAAGAGGTAAGGAGGGCGAAATGCGTGAGGAGGGCGAAATGCGTGAGAGGCTGTTGGAAGGGTAGCTATGTAACCCGCTAGAGATCGGGGTTATCGAGCTCGAAGATGAGGTGGCTGGTGGGGTTACTTTCAGGCCGCCGGTGTGACGGCCCTCTCAGCATTTTTTAAGATCGTCTTTGCTTGGTTGCGTCCCGTGCTGCAGTAACAAAAGACTGGAATGGGGCTTGTCACAACAAACACAACACCAAAAATCACATAACCGTAGAAAAAGGCAAGTGCAGCCATCACCAGACAACCGACTGCTGAAAAAATACCGTTGAATTTGCCCCAAAAAACTGCGGAAGCTGCCTCTGACAACGCACTCTGATACTTAGGTGAGTCAAGCCGATCAGTTGACGTTTGACAATATTGACATGCGCGAACCCCTGCGGCATTGCTTGACGTCCCACTTTTGAACGCGGACAAATGCTCTCGCACAGGATCTTCCCAAAGCGATGACTGCATCCTCACCTCAACCTCCAGCCTGACTTTCTCGACCTATCTGACTTTACCGCCTGCCTTAACGCATT
Source organism: Actinomycetota bacterium (assembly GCA_012271125.1). Taxonomy (GTDB): domain Bacteria; phylum Actinomycetota; class Acidimicrobiia; order Acidimicrobiales; family Aldehydirespiratoraceae; genus JAAXHB01. The sequence continues at coordinate 4,565 of JAAXHB010000055.1, forward strand.
CGAACGACTAGCCAATGTAGCGATCCCAGAGAACGCAATTTTCTCATTGTCTCGTTTCTTAGCTTTACGCCATTTAATGGATACTGGCAACACAACGAACTCAAAGAAGCCCACTGATAAGGCTTCCACGATGTACTGGGCAAAGAATAACGCTATAACTGCAGCGACGATGAGAGCTCGGCGACCGAATCGGAAGAAGAAATGCCTCAGTTTCGATCCGGTTTGACTCCCCACACGAACAGGGGTGAGGTCGGCTAGGGGTTCAAGTAGGCCGAGTTCGCGGGTGCGCAGAGCAAGTTCATTTTCAGCGTGTGCCAGATGGTCTTGGGCGTGCGCCAGCTCGCGCTCGCGCAGATCATGGTCGCGGTTGCGTTGCTCCAACTCCCGCTGGCGCAGGTCGCGGTCTTGCTCATGTTCACGCCGCCGGCTGTCAAGCTCCCGCTGGCGGAGATCGTGGTTTGCTTTGCTGTGAGCCAGCTCACGCTCTCGCAGCTGTAGTTCTTGCTTGCGTTGCTTCGCTTCCCGCTGTCGCAGTCGAAGATTGGCAAGTCTCGGGGCAGCGACCGAGGAGGCTGACGCTGTGGTTAGTTGTGCCACCCAAACCTCCTCTTGTCCAGTATCACAGCACTTCATATCATATTGAGAGCATCCGGTACAAATGTAGCAGCAGTAAAGTTGGTTTGCTATGTTTTTACTATCTTTGAATTCAATTTGTGAAATAATAGGTAGTTGTATATGATTCACTTAAGTAAAGCGACGGTTGCTGAAAGGAGGCCTTGTGACCGAACCCACTACATGTACATCAACTCCATGTCCCAAGCCTTCTCATGACGCGAAGCTAAGTGAACATCATCTGCGACTTCGAGAGCAGGAGGCAGCACAACGCCACCGTGATAGTGAGCTAGCGAACCAGCAGCATCGTCGTGAAAGCAAACTAGCTGATCGCAGGCACAAGCGGGAGAGCAGGCTGGCAGATAGAAAACACAAACGAAACAAACGGCTCGAAGACCGCAAGCACAGGCGCGAAATAAGGCTTGCTAATCGACAACACAAGCGTGAGCACAGGAAGTTGCTTGCTGTGGATGAACGCAACCGCACGCCGGGGATGGTGTGGCAGCTGCTTCCATTCCTCATCACGAGCAGAGGTGTGGCCTACGTGCTCGCCTCAATAGTGCCAGGTTGCTTTTTGTTTATGGTTGGTTTACCACCAGCCGTAAGTGTTTCGGTTGCCCTAACTCAAGTAATAGTTACAGTACGCGTTGGTATACCTAGGAGCGATGGTCCTAAGGGCACATACAACAAGAATCGTTCAAACTCCCGGTCTGGTAGTTTGACTAGATCGATAGCTAAGGCATTTAGGAGGGGAAAATGAGTATTGAAGCGGCACCGGCAAAACTGCATCAGGGCTGGCAAAAACGACCCGGAGAGCACACTCTTGAGGCAATCACACCTGAACCTCTTCAGGCGGCTGTGGATATCCGTGAGACCCCCGAGTTTTGGGCACTAGTTCTTTGGCGAGCAAAGCTGTTTGGGTCAATCGTGGCTGGCGTGATCCTCGCTTTTGGAGTCTTATCTCTCGTACTTGGAAACATAGCGAACACTTTTTACTTTTCGGGTTGGAGCATTCTTGCCTTCTTGTCCTACTACCTACCACTTCGAATTAGAGCTAGTCGAATATTGGGATCAGCTGCAAGCACCTGACACGAAAAAATCGCGGGGTAGCTGGCTTGGGTATTGCTGAGTTGTGCCCGTGGGAAGGAGGGGTTAGGGGTTAGTGATGGTCACGCGGACTTGGGCGGGGCCGTAGGTTTCTTCATCGGATTCGCCTTCGTTGTAGACGATGGTGTATTCGAAGTAGATCTGGTTTGTGCCGGGTGGGATGGTGGCGCTGCCGGGGATAATAATTTCGATTCGTCGGCGGTTGTTGTTGTCCCATACGCGGGTAACGGATACGCCAGAGGGCGCAGAGACAGTGCCTAGTTTGAGGGTGTTGCCACATGCCGGGCCGGTGCCGTCGGGGAAGATGCAAATGTCGTCGTCGTGGGGGTATAAGTAAATCCACGTCTGTGCACCACCGCCATGGCGTGATCGGGAGTAAGAGTTGTTGGTGAGCTTGGTGTTGTTGGTGATGTTGAACGTAACGGTTGCTGCAGATGAGGTTTCATCGGTGGAGTATTTGAACGAGTCGGAGTCGACGAGGTCATCGAAGCTGGAGACACCGGTAAGGGTGTAGCGTGCTGAGAAGGAGCCGTCGGCGTTGTTGAGGATGGTGACGGTGCCGTGGTCGGGTTGGTCGGTGATGGTGGGGTTGGGGCAAGCTGAGTAGCAGGTGTCGTTGGCGCTTATGGCACGTGTCCAGGTCATTTCGTCGTAGCCGGAGCGGCTGACATTGTAGGTTTCGTTGTGGAGGGCATCGTCAGAGTTGTTCAAGTTGACCGTCAGGGTGCCTTCGTTGCCGCGGTCGCCGTCAGTTGAGTATTTGACGATGATTTGCTGGGTGATGGGGTCGGTGTCGTCGAGTTGGACTCTGATGGTGCCATAGGGGATACCGAAGCTGGTGCGGACTTGGGCTGAGGCGTGTGAGGGGGTGACGCTAGTGATGGTGAGACCTGAACAGCCGGAGTTTTCGCAGGTGTCGTTGGATAAGACGATTGTGGAGGCGCTAGCGGCTCGGGTGAAGACGCGGTTCATGGTGAGCGTGTCGGGGTTCAAACCGTCGGTGAGAACTCGACGGTAGGTGACTTTCTTGGCTGCGTAGGTGACGGATTCGTCGGTGTTGGTGGAGGGGTCGTCATAGGAAGCGCCCTGATGGGAGTAGGTGGCATAGGTGTAGGAGTCGGTTGAGAAGCGGCCCGTGCCTTCGGTCACGGTGTAGGTGATGTTGCAAACATTGTTGGCGGTGTCTCTAGAAGTGCTGCCGCAATCATCAACTTCGTCGGTGTCGGGGTCGGAGTCGTGATCCCAGGTGGCGATAGCAGCGGTGCCGTGTTCGGGTTGGTCAATGATTTCGATGCGGTAGCAGTTGTGACGGCAGTTGGTGCTTGAGTTGGCCGTGACGTTTTGGGTGTGTGACCAGGCTCTGGTGGCGGGGCGGTCCATGTCGATGCTGTAGTCGTAAATGCTGTCAGGTTCAGGCACGACCCAGAGACGCAGCCCGCCGCCGGTGACCACCACGGGGTTGTCGTCACCGTCGCTGGAGCCGTCGCGTACGGTGTAGTTGACCTGGACTTGCCATTTAGCGACGTAAGCAATGTTCGTGCCGGACGGAACTTGGAAACGAATTTTTTGCGTGCCGTTGTCGTCGACAACGGTGGCGGTGCCATAACCAGGAGTGGATGTGAGCGTCAAATCGGTGCAAGGCCCGGGTTGGCATACGTCGTTGGCTAACACGTCATAGGTGATGTCAATCGCTTCGGTGCCGGAGCGGATGTGTCCGTAGTGGTCTCGATTAACGGCGGTGATGTTGTCGAAGTTGACGGTGACGGTGGCGTGATCACCTGAGCCGTCGTTGTCGGCATCGGCTGAACCGTTGGTGGTGTAGGTGAAGGTGTCTTGATCGATTAGGTCATCATGTGATGTGACCGCAGCGAGAACATAATTGAGCGTGCCGTCGGCGTTGATGGTGACCGTGCCGGTGGTGTCAGTGGTGTCGAGAGTGAAACCGGCACAAGTGGCGGCGCAGATGTCGTTGCTTTGCACTTCGAAAGTGCGTTCGATGCGTTCATAACCGCGTCGGGTCGGGTTGAAGGTGCGGTCATTCAAAATGTCGTTGACGTCAATGTTGATAGTCAAAACGCCGTACTTGTCACCGTTGTTGCTGGTGTCGTAGTGGATAACAGCCTGGGTGATGGCGTTGTCTTTTTCGCTGGTGCGATCAGCGAGTTCGTATTTGATCGCTTTGACGGTTTCGGTTTCGTTCGGGGTGAGTGGATCGTTGTCGGTGTCGCCGAGGTCGCGTACGTAATCGACGACGGTGATGGTGCCGTGTTCGGGTTGGGTGACGCCATCGCCTGTTGCCAAAGTCAAGTTGTTGCAACCCGCTCGGCAGTCGTCGTTGGCGAAAACATCAACAGTGATAGAAGCAGCTTTGAAACGATCACGGGCCAAGGTGACGGTTTCGTTCATCAAGTTGTTGGTGGGGTTAACAGTGACGGTGACAGTTGCTGGCGCGAAGTTCGGGTCGAAACCGTCTGAGGAGTTGGTCTTATAAGTAAAGGTATCGGTTTCGAACTCAGCGGTGCCGTCGGCGATGACATAGTCGACATAGCAGGTGA
>JAAXHB010000442.1:0-1046 GCA_012271125.1 Actinomycetota bacterium
GGACGCACACCCAGCGCGTATCGGGCACGTCGCACATATCGAGCAACAAGTCGTGACACCCGACATAAAACGCGAAGATCAACGCTACGTCCGCACCATTGGCTTCACGGTTTTGGGCAGCTACTCGTATTCCAATAGCATCCTGCAAGACATCGTCGACCACACGCCCCTGCCCTATGGTTATAGCCTTTCCAATCCCATGATATACGAGATAGACAAAAGGGAGCAATGGGAGCTGGGAAGGATCGTCCTTTTGGCCGTACTCTTGGTCTGGATGATCGCCGCCGCGCTCTTTGAGTCTTGGACCCAACCGCTCTTGGTGCTCATCGCCTTGCCGCTCGCGCTCATAGGGATGGGCACCGCGCTCTTCCTGTTCGATGCCCCTTTTAACCGGGGCGGCTATGCAGCCTTGTTGCTGCTGATGGGAATTGCCGTCAACAATTCCATTCTACTCGTATACACCATCTCCAACGCCTTGAAGCGGCAGCCGACCGACCCCATTGAGGCGATTGCCACCGCGGCTTTCCAGCGCTTGCGTCCCATTTTCATCACCACCCTTACAACCATCGCCGGCTTCCTGCCGCTGTTGATCCAAGGCGACAGAAACGACTTCTGGTACACCCTAGCACTGGGGACGTCAGGTGGCCTGGCCTCCTCATCCATTCTCCTGGTACTAGTAGTTCCACTATGTGCGGTCTGGCGCACCTGTGGCCGCCGGCAAATTGGGAGTTAGGTGCTGTTTTGCGACTCAGAAGCGCGGGCGTCTCGCCGGCACCCTTCGCGTCCGCTCGAAGCCCAACGCTGCGTCCTAGGCTCGTCGCGGCTACCCCTCTAAACTCTAACTGAAGAGATGAGCATGAAAATTTTTCTAGGGGAAGACCACACAATGGTTCGTCAAGCCCTGCACACGGAGCTCGAACATGAGGGCGACATCGAGGTCGTCGGCGAAGCCTCCGACGGGCGCACGGCGATGGACTTGATTCCCATCTATCAACCCGACATCGTGGTCGTGGATATCGGCCTGCCCGACCTGAGCGGCATCGAGA
>JAAXHB010000442.1:1055-1487 GCA_012271125.1 Actinomycetota bacterium
GTGCTCACCTGACCAACCCCATCGGCACTCGTCGGCCTCCCTCGCGCACCTCCTGTCCTCTGACGGTGCGTGAGCGGGTGGTGCTGTGCGCTGTCGCCGCCGGCCAGACGACGGCGCAAATAGCGGCCTCTCTTCACGTGAGTCCCAAGACGATTGAGACCCATCGACAGCATATCATGGACAAGCTCGACCTGCACAACGCGGCCGCACTGACGGCGTATGCGATCAGAGAAGGCTTGGTGGATGGGGAGGACGAGCCGCGCTAAGCAGTCAAGGCGTCTTTCAACACAGCAGTCGCGAATAGAGGCAGGGGCCAGCTTTTGTGTGAAGAAGAAGCGTCAGACCGAGAGCGTCGCGCGCTATAGAAAGCGCTTCAGGCGAAGACAGGCGACTCTTGAAAGGCCCGACGCTAGCTTTGAAACCGCTTCTAGT
>JAAXHB010000443.1 GCA_012271125.1 Actinomycetota bacterium
TCCATGTCCATTCCCATGACGGAGTCCTCTGCGTAGTCGAAAGCTCCACCTACTGCCAAGTCCTTGATAGGTGTTGGAATGGTCACACCGGCGTAGTAGCTGGTCTTCTCATCATCGTACCTTCTGGCATATTCTTCTGGGGTCAGGACTGGATTATCGGGATTTGGATCGAAGTAGTCGATCCAGTCAGAGGAATTCTGAGTGACAATTCCCCTCACAATTCCGGCATACAGAGCGCCACCAGCCAAAGCGCCCATGTTTTCGGGAATCTCGTATCCAATGGCAGCCATCCAAGTCTTGTCTTCCTCGTCGCCTTGACGATCGTTGATCCCGAAGCCGTAGGTGTTTGCCACGCCACCGGAGACGCTCAACTCCTCACTCAGCTGATAGCTGGCCAAGAGACCGGTGTGCTGGAAGGGTTCGATGTAGAACCCGTAGGAACGGCTGAAATTCGGATTGGAAGGCGAGGAACCCACCTCGTAGCCGATGATGGTGTCGAAGTGGCCCATCTTGAGTTCCAGTCCGTTCCCGACGGGAGCGACCAACTTCACGTAGGCCTGCTTGACGCCTAGGTCTGAAGCGTTACCGCCGAAGGTAGTGCTTCCCAGCCAGTTGGCATCGGGTCCCAGCCACAGGTCGACCTGATAGCCGGCAGCCCACTCGCCGGCTCCCATCGGGCTGGAAAGGCTCAACTGGACGACATTGAGGTTGAATCCGTCGACGTAATCGTCACCGTCGTTGGTCCGACCATACAGGTTCACGTTGTCATCGTCGAAGGCCCATATAGCGGAGGTGTCCACGTAACCGCTGAGGGTGGTCTTGGAGACCTCGGTGATCACCGGGTTCCCCATGTGGTCGTCGGCCGTGGCGTCAATGGTCCAGAGGGCGGCGCAGACCGCCATGAGACCTAGCATCCGATACTTCATGCTCATGCGTTGTTCTCTGTGGTTCCGAGTCCTGCCGTTGTCCGCGACGTCGGGGAGGGCGGGCAAGGGACCCTGTCGACCCTCCGGGATCGGCTGCGGACGTTCCGTGGACGGCGGGCAGGTTGGCGAGACCGGGGGAGGAATGCAAGCGGGAATTTTCGGGGGTT
>JAAXHB010000056.1 GCA_012271125.1 Actinomycetota bacterium
CTGATGCCTTGAATAAATACCGCCGGTGCACGCTCGCACTGCCCTAGACACGGGCTTTTGTGAACCGGCACACCGCTTGAGCGCAACGAGGCAATGCGTTCATCGCTTCCACCGATTTGACATGCCGCATCTACGCAAACATGGAACATGTCGCCGTCATGTTCAGGCGGCTCAGTGCGAAACAAGTCATAAAAAGTCGCCACTCCATATGCCTCAGCAGGCGGAACCGCCAATAGCTCTCCTACATAATTGAGCCCCCCGGGGCTAATCCAACCGGCCTGATTCTGCAAAGCATGCAGCATTGGCAACAAGTAGTGGCGCCGTTCGCGGCGTCTAGTCGTGCCGCCTGCTGAAAACGTCTCCGATGTGAAGTGGTTTACCGGCTCAAGGTGAAACCGGTTGAGCACCGCGTCCACAGCATCTTTTTCAGCCTGAGTTGGGCGATCAGCGCCCAGATGTATGTCAGCCATAGGCAGGCACTGGCTCGCGCGACACCCTTTCGTTATCCCCACCAGACCCGTTGCCGCTAGAACCATTACCGCCCGCCGGCAGTTTCGAAATTCGCACCGACGCAGCCTTGAACTCCGCAGTGCCTGAACGCGGGTCCCAGGCGTCGTTTGTGATCAAGTTGATGTCCACAAGATGCGGGAAGTGATACGTCGTGAACACCAAACCCTTTGTCAAATCAGGGTCGATTCGCACCTCCATCTCCACCGAACCGCGAGGTGAGCTCACCAAAACCCGCTCCCCCTCCGCCACACCCAAGTCATCAGCGTCGGCAGAACTCACATCGATAGCGTCACCGATACGAATCGGCGAATCATAAGCCCCGGACTGCACGCCGGTGTTGTAGGAATCCAGCGTCCGACCCGTCGTCAACCGCAGCGGAAACTCCTCGGTCAACTCTTCGATTGGCCCCTGATGATTAACCAGCGAAAACGCTGCACGCTTGCGACCTCGTAGATGCTTCGCCCAGAGCCAGCTATGCAAAAACTGCGTGCCAGGATGCTCATCATGCCAACACGGCCACTGCAGCCCGCCGGAGCTCTCAAGACGTTCCCATGAAAGCCCGCGATGCATCGGCGACAACGACCGCACCTCATCCCACAAATCCTGCGGACTCGGCTCACCCCAGTTCGCGCCCATGCGACGGGCAAGGTCACCGATGATGTCAGTGTCATCACGAGCCTGCCCCGGCGGAGGCACCGCAGCACGAACCCGCTGCACCCGCCGCTCCGAAGAAGTGACCGTCCCTTCAGCTTCAGCCCATGCCGCACTAGCCGGCAACACCACGTCAGCAAGCTCCGCAGTTGCGGTCATAAACAAATCCTGAACGATCAGCGTGTCAAGCGAGCTCAGCAACTTGCGTGAATGCCCGGCGTTGGCCTCAGACTCAACCGGATTCTCCCCGATCACATACAGTCCACGAATCTCGCCGGCTTCGATGGCTTCAAACATCAACGTCAGGTGCTTGCCCGGCATCGGATTGAGCTCCACTCCCCACGTCGCCTCAAAACGCTCTCGAATGGCAGGGTCGTCGACGTCTTGAAAGCCGGTGAACTTGTTCGGAATCGCGCCCATGTCGCCGCCACCCTGGACATTGTTCTGCCCCCGCAACGGCACCAGCCCCGACCCCCACCGTCCTATATGGCCCGTCAGCAGAGCCAAATTGCACAGCGAGACGACGTTGTCGACGGCGTTGTGATGTTCGGTAATGCCAAGCGTCCACAGAATCTGCGCCGTAGGAGCACTCGCATAGGCGTGCGCCATTTCCAGAATCGCAAACGGCGGCACACCGGTGATGTCAGCCGCCCACTCCAGCGTGCAAGGCTCGACATGTTCGGCATAAGCCTCAAAACCGGTGGTGGAATGCTCGATGAACTCTTTGTGATGCAGACCGGCGTGGATGATCTCACGGCCCATCGCATTAGCCAAAGCCACATCAGTGCCGACACGAATGCCGAGCCAACGGTCGGCGAACTTCGCCGAAGAGGTACGCCGCGGGTCGACCGCATACATGGCCGCGCCGTTCTCAAGCCCCTTCATCACATGGTGAAAGAAAATCGGATGCGCATTGCGAGCATTAGTGCCCCATAACAGGATCAAATCCGTCTCATGAATCTCTTCATATGAGGAGGTTCCACCTCCCAGCCCGAACACTGTCGCCAGACCGACGAC
>JAAXHB010000057.1 GCA_012271125.1 Actinomycetota bacterium
ATGTCGGCAGCTATTAAGGGACGCAAGATTGGCGAGATACGCGACCTTGTGCGCGCGTTCAAGTCAATGATGTCGATACATGAAACCGAACTAGGCAGCGAGCCGGAGGAACCGGTTGATGAACCAGGTTCGGAAGTGGCTTTGGGCGATCTTGAGGCGCTGCGTGGCGTTGTGAAGTTTCCGGTGCGGATCAAGTGCGCTACCTTGTGCTGGAACACACTTGTCCAAGCCTTAGACGAAGTCGCCGCATAGTTGCTTCACATCTAGGGAGTTGACCTTTATCGGCCTTGAATGTGCTCACGCTAAACGCGGTTGCGCGCATTCAAGCCCGCCAGCCCAACTCCCCTGCTAGTCGTTTGTGGGTTTGGAGGACTCGGAGGGGTTGATGACAGCGTCCGTAGTCGATGCCTGACCTGAGGACGATTTCCATTAGCTCGTCGTGCTGGTCGGTTTCTTTCCAGGGCAGCGACACATAGATCGGCAGCCCGAAACTCTTGAGTTGCTCTAGGTTTGAATAGATGTGTTTTTGGTAGAGGTAGCGATCTTCCCATTCCCAGTCGGCAGGTCCGAAGCCAGTGCCAGGATCGAGGATTAGCCGATCTCTTGATATTTCTACTTGGTCGCAGCGGACAAGGGCAGACTTGAAATAGTCGCTAATCGCTTCTAGAGGGTCGCCTTTCACATATTGGCTTGCCTTCGGGTCGACTCCGGCTACAAAAGGCAACACAATTGGCAAGTCCACGTTTGTGGCGAGTTGAAGCATGTCTGGATGCTGCATGCCATCGGCGGCATTAAACATGGTGGCACCTGCTTCGACGGCACGGCGCATTACTTCTGGTTGCCAAGTGTCAACCGACAAGGTTGCCGAATGTGTAGCGCAAAGCTCTGCTAGAGCTTGGACTTTGCCATCTAGGCGAGCCCATTCTGTTTCAACGTCAACACGCTCAGCGAACTGGGTTGAACCGGCACCGCCGATGTCAAGACCGACGCAGCCTTGACTTAACAGCAATTCGCCGCGTTGGACGGCTTCATCGGGCGTATTGACAATGGAAAAGTCTGCAAGCGAATCTGGTGAAGCGTTTAATACACCATGAAGCTTCATTTGGGTCGCTTCATTTGAGTCGTTTCACTTGGGCAGATTCATTTAATCGGTTTCATTCGGCAGGTTCATCCCAAAGAGACGATGTCGGTGAGTTGCTGCTTGACATCGGGCAACTGGTCAAAGACTGTTCGCCATGATGGACTCGAAACAACCGATGGGCAGCTGCGTGTGGCGTCGTTGATGCTTTGGGCGAAGGCATCTATACATGCTGCTTCGGTAGCAACGTCAAAGTTCAAGTCGTTGAACATGGCGTCATTGGCATAGTGCTGTAGCAACTCTTTGGCTTCCCTGTAGTAGGCATCTACCAGTCCTACGACTATCTGCCCCGCTCCCCCATCGGGCGCATCCATGTTTAGCCCGCTGATACCCAGGTCGTTTAAGTCGTTCAAAATTGTGGCGGTGACATCGAGGCTTACACGCCTCAGTCCCTTTGAGGGATCGTCGCTGCTTAAGTCCTGATGCTTATGGTCATAACTGCGGGCTACGGCAACTTGGCAGATGTTGGATGGATCGCAACGCCGATATACGTCAGATAGCACACCAATATCCATTCCCCAATGCCCTGGAATCGTCAAGTCCGCTGCTAATTCAGCAGTAAACGCCTTTTCTCCTGCTAGTGGATAGCGAAATGACTCCAGGAATCGCAAATATTCAAGCGGATCGGCTGTGTATGTGTCGCTGTCTTTGTCAGCTTCTTTGCCATTTTCTGTTGTTGTCAGTTCTGAGCGAAGGGCACGCAAAAGTGGCGTTACCAAAAGTCGGGTTACTCGTCCGCCCATGCTGTTGTCGTTGGTAATGCGTGGGTAGTAGCCCTTGGCAAAGGAGTAATCGAGTCGAGCTATTGGGTAGATGAGACGGGCGAGCAATGAGCGTTTGTATGTGTTGATGTCAGCGTCGTGGATGGCGATGACTTGGACGTGATCGGCGGCAAGTGTTGCTCCGAGGCAATACCAGACATTGCGTCCCTTGCCCCTGTCGGCGGGTCCGAGACTGTGCTCTCGCAGGTGTGCTTCTAGCTGCAACATTTCGGATGAGTCAGTCCAAAGAACTTTTACGTTTCGTGACAGTCGTTGAACAGTGTGTTCGTATTGGCACATGTCGGCGTTGTCCAGTCCGACTAGCACCGAGTTCAACCAGTCGGCGTCTGCGAGTTCTGCCAAGATTTTCTCCAACGAAGAAATGTCGCTGGCAAGGGCTGGAACGATTAGAGCAATCGGATGCCTTGATTGACGAAGTTCTTCCTCTAGACGCTCCAAGTTGCCTGATTCGTGAGCCCTTACGTCGTGAAGGGTGGGAACGATACCCAGTTGCGCGAAGTCCGTCACCCTGTCAGTGTGTCGCGTTTATTGGATGTTTCGTTTATTTCATGTTTATTGTCACACCCTGTTGGTATTGTCACAATGTGGACGAGAACAGCACAATTGATAGCACATCGCTGCCACCGGCTGCTTGGCATACCGACCCTGAAGACGAGACCCAGTACCGCTACTGGGATGGCACCGCCTGGACAGAGCACCGTGCCCCGCGCTACGCCAAGGCTTCAGCCACAGCACCTGATTTTGGAACAATGCCCTCCAACTCGGTACCGCCTTCAACTGCCGATTCGGCTAATGATTCCACATTCTCAGCACAGGTGACATCAGCCCCCGTTGCACCTGTTGGCAACAAGCAGTTGCGTGGCATTGGCGAACTTCTGGGCTACGCGTTCCAGACCCTTGGGGCCAAGTGGAGTTCTTTACTTGTTGGTGCGTTGGTTGCGTTAGTGGGTTGGGCAGCATTTTTTGTTGGCGCTGTTTGGACGTTGTCCTTGCTATTCAAAGGTGAATTTGGTGAGGTGGTCGATAGGGCGACTGAACCAGGATTTGATGCTGAAGACCCAGTACATGAGGCGTATTTTGATTCTTTGGAATTTGATTTTTCATTCGAGGTGTGGGTACCAGTTGTCTTAGGGCTGCTTGTGTCATGGGCGGCGGTCAGCTTTAGCCACAATTTGGCAGCTCATATTGCGTTGTCTCGACTTCGCGAGGCATCGACTGGGTTCGGTAATGCTTGCGCACGAGCACTCAGGCGAGTGCCCCGGCATATGGGTATGGGAGTTCAGGTTGCGCTGCTGTATGTGGTGATGCTTTTTGCGTTCAGCATGATCGGCGCATTGCTGCCTTTGAGCCTGATTGTGACCATTCCTGTGTTCTTGCTGAGCCTGTTGGCAGGGCCCAGCATCTTGTCTATGGGATGGCTTGTGGCATCAATTGGACCAAAGGGTTGGTCGCTCAAACGTGGATTTCAGCTCAATCGCAGAAGATTCTGGAAGATCTTTGGACGGTTTTGGCTTGCGATGATCATTGTGGTTGCTGCTGGTGGCGTTATCGGCGTAGCGATAGGGATTTTTACAGCAAATGTGCCAGTGCTGTGGATACCTGGGCAGATTGCGGGCACATTGATTAATGCTTTGCTGGGATTTGTGCCGACAATTGCACTTGTTGCTATCTATTTTGACGCTGCTGACGACACCGAGGCTGAGTTTGGGCATTGGGACTCTGCAAGCGGCAGTGACGAAGGTGTAATCAAGCCCTGGCCTGACAGTTAGGAGTCCAGCAATCGCAAGCTGTGTGCGTAGGACTTGAACGATGGTTAGGAGATAGCGTCGACTGCCTTTAGGAACTCGCTGTCTCTGGCTGATAGCCCGCCTACGTCGTGGCTGCTGATTGAGATTTCAACCTTGTTGTAGACGTTTGACCATTCCGGGTGGTGAAAGTGCCTCTCGGCAATCAAAGCTACCTGAGTCATGAAAGCAAAAGCAGCGCGAAAGTCTTTGAACGTGTATGACCTGCGCATGTGCACGCCGTCTAGGTGCCAGTCGGGATGTGCAGTGACAAGTTCTTCTACTTCGGTGTCATTGAGTAAGTCTTTGTTATTCATGGTTATTCCTTAAGAAACTGGTCTGCGAATGGGTCACCAAACGGGTCGGTGAACAGGTCATCAGTATTTGAGTCATCGATTTGTTCGACCCACTGGTCGTAGCCGTCGCGCTCAAGTTGATCGGCAAGCTCCGGTCCGCCAGAAGCTTGAATCTTGCCACCGGCAAAGATATGAACCTGATCTGGCTGGAGACGTTCAAAAACACGCGAGTAGTGCGTGATGGCGAGTACACCTAGTCCGCTGGTTTGGGTTGCTTCTTCTATTCGCCCTGCAACCATGCGCAGCCCGTCAACGTCTAACCCGGAGTCCAGTTCGTCGACAATTGCGAACCTTGGATCTAGCACCGCGAGTTGTAATGCTTCGTTGCGTTTTTTTTCGCCGCCTGACATGTCAACATTTACGGGTTGATAAATAAATCGCTCTTCTAATCCGATCTTGGAAGCTTCGCTAAGCAACGCAGCGTGAAGGTCGTCGTCAGTGGTAGCTGCCGAAGCAACAAGCATGTCGTTGAGTGATACGCCGGGGACTTCGACGGGATATTGCATGGCAAGAAACAGCCCAGCATTTGCTCTTTGCCAAGTAGGTAGCCCCAGTAGTTCGATGCCGTTGAGCCGGACAGAGCCGCCTAGCACTTCATAACCCTCACGACCAGCAATGACATGTGCCAAAGTTGACTTACCCGACCCGTTGGGGCCCATAACTGCATGTACTTCGCCGGCCTTAATTGTGAGATCAACCCCCTTGAGGATTTTTCGGCCTGCTACAGAGGCACGCAAATCTTCAATAACCAAATCTTCAGTAACCAAATCTTCAGTAACCAAATCTTCGACGACTAAGGCTGGAGTTGAGCCGTTAGACGAGTCAAGCATCGAGTTCATACCAGGCAGAATAAATAAGAGGCGGGAATGCCTATATGTCGGGGTCGACTAGCACGACCCAGCCGTCCACAACAGCAACCTCATAGGTAGGAACTGGCTGGGTTGCTGGAAGGGTGCGTGGTTCGCCGCTGCGCAGATCAAATGTTGCGCCATGTTGGATGCATTCGATGGTGCAGTCGGCTTCGTCTATCCAGCCTTGAGAAAGCGAAATGTTGGCGTGGCTGCAGGTGTCACCAATCGCGTAGATGTCGTCGCCGATGCGCACGACAGCAATAGGTGCCTGACCGTCACGTTCTATTCGACGTGCAGAGTTGGGAGCAAGCTCATCGAGTCGGCAGAGTTTCATGCGACAACCTTTTCGGAAATGTTGGCGAGTTTGGCTTGGATTTCCGCTGCCACTGTTGGTGTCTCTATCGGAAAGGCATCTATTACCTCGGCAAAAAAGCCTGCCACGATTAGTTGACGTGCCTGATCTGGCGGCACTCCCCTGCTTTCCAAGTAGTAAAGCTGATCGGCATCAACGGGTGAAACTGTCGATGCGTGGCTGCAGCGGACGTCGTTATTTTCAATCTCAAGGTTGGGCACAGATTCCGCCCAGGCATCGTCGCTTAGCTTCAGGTTGCGGTTGGTTTGATAGGCGTTTGTACCTTTTGCTTCGTTGCGAACTCTGATGAGGCCGCTGTAAATGCTGCGCGCTGAATCGGCGACAGCCCCCAAATACAAGAGGTTTGACGTGGTATGTGGCGCAGCATGATCTTGGTAGGTGCGAAAGTCCAAAACTTGGGATTTGGTGCCAAAGTAGGCGGAGAGCAGGTCACCGTTGGCACCCTTTCCGACGAGTTCTGTGTGTGTGCGGGTGCGGGCGTATCCCCCGCCGAAGGCTGCGTTAGCACTTGCGAGGGAGGCGTCTTGATGAACTCGAGCAACATGGGTTGCGATCTGCCAAGTCTTTGGATGGTGTCGTTGTAGGTTCATCCAACCCAGGCGGGAGCGGGGCAGTAGTTCCAGTTCAACGACTGGTGCTACTAGAACGGCATCGGATGACTCGCTGAATTCAAGTATTTGGGCGTTTGCGTTCTCTCCTGCACGGACAATGATTCTTGGGAAATGAGCGCTTTGAATGCCGGTGAAGTGATGTCGTAATACGATGTCTTGTTCGACTGCTGCGTTGCGGGCGATGTCTATCATTACAACCGCTGACGTGAAGGCGTCGTTGAGCACTGTGAAGTAGTCGTTGGCACCGGAGCTTGTAAGTGCTTGACCTAGTAACGCTTTGGAATCGCCCATGTCGTCTTGGGATTCGTCGCAAACAATTGAGACTGAAACACCTTGCGCCCCAAGAGCGTCAAGATTGTTAGCAGAGATTTGTGAGTTGCTGATGTCAAGATGAATTACGCCATTGGAGTTGTCCGATGAGGCATCTGCTTCAGGCAGTCGATACGAGTCAAGATCAAGGTCGGCTATCGGCGAGTAGCGCCATTCCTCAATGTCGGGAGTTGGCGGTGACATTGTTGAGAGTTGCTCAACGGCATCAGTGCGGCGTTGACGTAGCCAGTCAGGGCCGCCCAAAGATCGGGCAGCGTCAGGAGTGAACGACTTCAAAGA
>JAAXHB010000444.1 GCA_012271125.1 Actinomycetota bacterium
GCCCGTTTACCACGGGTTAACCGGTCCTCGCGTAAAGACTGTAGTCGACGGTCTTGGCAGCATGGATGTCAGTAACCTGCAGAGCGACCACCCGGTTATGGTCGACCCATTTTCAGCGAACCGCATCGAGGTGCTCGAAGGTCCGCACGCCATTCTTCACGGCTCTGAGGGTATAGGCGGAGTCATTTCCGTAGACACGGGAAGACTGCCTGCTGAAAGCCCAGAAGACGGATTCAGCGGAAAGTTCTCGATTAACGGCATCGACAATGCTTCCGCCACTACGATGGTCGGAAGCGTTGATTTAGGCTCGGGACCCTTGGTGTTGCATGCAGACATGCTGTATCGAGATGCATCAAGCTCCGACATCCCTGGTTGTGTAGAGTCCGAGTACCTGCACGCCTTGCATGACGACGGCGACGATGATCATGACGATGATCACACGGATGATGGCGATCATGCAGACGACGATGATGACCACGGCGATGACGATGAACACATCGAAGAATGCGGTACCGTAAGCAACACTTATATAGAACTAACTCACGGCTCGCTAGGAGCTAGCTACCTGTTTGACAACGGTTATGTCGCTCTATCCCACACGGTAAATGATTCGCTGTTCGGCATTCCAGTGCCGCACGCACATGGCGATGAAGACGACCACGGCGAAGAACCTGGTCATGATGACGACGACCATGGCGGTGATGACGACGACCATGGCGGTGATGACCACGATGAAGAAGGACCCGAAAATGCCGCCATCGACCAGATTCAGAATCGCACCAATTTCAGGCTCAAAATGAACAATGTCAGTGATGCGATCACTTCGCTGAAGATTGACGCCGGTGTGAGTGAATATGAGCACCGGGAATTCATCTCAGAAACCGGCGAAGTAGAAGCGACGTTCTTAAACGATGCTTTCGAAATGCGCATCGAAGCTGGGCTTGCACGTTCGTACGATTCGACCATCGGTTTTCATCTGACGAGCCGCGAATACCAGGTACTTGCGTCCGATCCAGTCCCCCCCGTAACAGGCACTCGATTAGGTGTCGATTGGTTAACCGCCAGACCGCTTGGATCAGGATCGTTCGAGTTGGGTCTGCGAGCTGAAACGAAGCAAGTGGACTCTGAGGACTTTGGCAAGCGTGACTTCACTAACTACGCCATTGCTGCTTCGCTCCGTTCGGCGGAAGATGCCAATTGGCAGGTCAGCGCCACAGCCACTTCGCTGAGTCGCGCACCCATGGTTGAAGAGCTAGCCTCACACGGCTTGCACCTCGCGTCAAATTCGATCGAAGAAGGAAATCCGGACCTTGCCAACGAGGGACTGCAGGCCATTAAGGTTGGCGTAAATGGCAGAACTGGCGCATTCGAAACTATGTAACGGCTTACCACCGTCGCTTTAGCGATTTCATCTACCTAGCTGACAC
>JAAXHB010000445.1 GCA_012271125.1 Actinomycetota bacterium
ACGTAACCATCTACCGCCATGACACTGACGCCATCAACTATGTCATAGATATCAAGGCCAATGACGACTGCACCGGCGGCTGTGACAACCTCTCAATCAGCACCGCCCCCTCCGCCGGCACCGCCACCCCAATCGACACAGACTCAGACGGCACCAACGATGCGATCCGCTATCAACTCAGCTCCGGTGCCCACACCTCAAACAACGATGTCACCTTCGCCTACACCACCGACAACGCCAATTCCCCCGCCACCGTCACCATCGACTTAGCCGCCGGTGACAAGCTCGTAGATGGCACAATCACCATTAGCGACCGTGACGGCTGGGAGGCTGTCACCGGACGTGTTGACATTGACGGACTCTCCGGTGCTAACTGCGGCGCCGGTACCAATCGCTGCCGCAACATAAGCATCGTCAGACAGCCCTCCGCCACCGGTGCCACTGTCTCCATCAGCGAGGCCCAAGATCGTCTCACCTACCGCCTGCCTGCCTCCAATGAAGAACATGTTGAATCCGACTCCTTCACCTACACCACCGCTGGTTCCCACGCCGGCGAAGTAAAGACAATCACTGTCACCATCGATCCCGATGACAAGCTGATCAACGATTCACCCTTGGCTACTTCCCGAACCGGACGCAACGCTTATAGCCGTGTAATAGATGTCCTCGCCAACGACGAGTGCGCCGATGGCTGTGCCGACCTAGCAGTCGCCTCCGACCCAGCCCACGGTGCCGCCGAGCTGATTACCACAGGCGACGACGCCGGCAAGATCCGCTACAGCCTGCCTGAGCACTACGGCGTCATCACCAGTGAGACCTTCACTTACACAACCGCCAATGATGCCGGCAACGCCACCGTCACCATCAACATCAGTCGCCCCACTGGAAACTCTGACACTCTCGTAGCCGACACAGTTACAGAGCCACGAGTTGGCCTCGCCGCAATGACTGTCGTCATTCCAGTCGTCAATAACGACACCTGTCTCGACGGTTGCCGCAACATCACCCTCGTTGGCACACCAACAGCCGGCACCGTCGGCTCTAACGACATCGACCAGCACGCTGGCACCATCACCTGGAATCTCGCCCAAGACGCTGACTCGGTTGATCAGGCCACCTTCCGCTACACCACAACTGGTAGTACTCCCAGCGCACTTGTCACCATCAACATCTCCAACGACGACGTCCTTGTAGACGACGACGTAACCGTCTACCGCTACGTCTCTGACGCCGTAACGGTCGACTTTGACGTCCTCGATAACGACACCTGCTC
>JAAXHB010000446.1 GCA_012271125.1 Actinomycetota bacterium
GGGCTTGCAACTAGCCAGTGCGATTCGGACTGCGGTCTTGGACGAACATCCCGAACTCCCCGACCAGTTCGTCGACCTCAGCCTCTCCAACTACGAAATCACCACCGAAGCTGAGCAAAGCTTGGAACTCCTAGCTGATAACTCTGGAATCGATGTACCTGACAAGGTAACTGGCTTTCTGCCTTACGTGACGGAAATCGTCCTCGGTATCCGCCTTCTCATTGATATTGTCAAAACAGAGCGCGACTTTGAAGCAGTAGCAATGGACGACCGGAAGCGCGTCCACGCCATGAAGGCACTGGTGCTCTTCCAGCGGTTTGGCATATCCGCCGTTTTAACCACCGCCGGAGGTGCCGCAGGTTCTATTCTTCCAGGTTTGGGGAACTTGTTTGGTGCGATAGCCGGAGCTGGTCTAGCCGCCTATCTGAGCAACAAGCTACGTCCGCACATGCTGGAAATCGGCATGGAACTAGCCGGCGTGACCGAAGACGACCTATTCTACTTCCGCAACAAGGTAGCCGTCGACCATATCGGCGAATCGCTCGCTAAGACAGCGGCTTCCGTATAATCCCACCGCTAGCCCCAGCAAAGACATCTTGGCGTTCAACGCGCCAGCCGCGCCCGCGAAGTCTGGATAGCAGCGTGAAGTTTCTGACGCAGGAGTTCACGGGGCGGGAGGACGGTCAGATATTCGGCAACGTGGATACCGGACTGGCCGAGTTCGAGCAGTTCAACCTGCTCCTCCTTTTTGCCAGCGCAAAGAATCTTCCGTAGTCGGCTCGTTGTCCTTGAAGAATCTCGCTCTGAATCCGCTTGCCGATTCTCCAATAGAGGCGTCATGCCTGCATTGACGGTCCACGGGTCTGCTCAATCATGGGCTGCACATCGGCCAGCAAGCCGTCCGACGTGTCGATAACATCGAGATGTTCGTCGCTCATACCCGCTTATCCTGAGAATTTACTGATGCGTCGCAGCAATCCGCTTGCTGCCATCGTCCGGGAGTTGATCTAGCCGGCAAAATCCGCCCGCAGCTTCCCCAACCCAATCCGGGCCACTTCCGCCGCATCCTGCTCCCACAGCCCCGGATTAAACAACTCCAGCGACACGAACCCCGCGTAGCCCTGCGCCTGCGCCAACCGCTCGATCTCGCGCAGCGGCCCAACCC
>JAAXHB010000447.1 GCA_012271125.1 Actinomycetota bacterium
GCACTAAACGACACCGAACTTCTGTATCAACCTCACCCACTACCGGTCTCAGATAATGCGTTGTCACCGACAAGGGGTCAGGCTTCAAAGCATCTTCAGATGATGCCCCCGACGCTTGCAGCTCCGCCATAGCTCGCAGCACCGGCACCAGCGCATAGCCGCCGTTGCAATAGTCGCCGATGTTCCAATTCGAGGACAACCTCGTCGCCCACACCCCATCAGTCACCGGCGTGACCGCCGTCTCCGCCTCAAACACACTCATGGCATCGCTCACGTCATAGACCATCTCATCACTCACCCCTTGACGGTATTAGCAACACATGACATAAGCCAAGCCTTGCTCGCTAGGTCGGGGGGAGTGGATCCGTAGGATCGGGGGGTGAGCGGTGCGCTGACCGTTGCGGAAATGTCAGTTCAGGCGTTGCGAGCGGCAGGGATTGACAAGTTGTTTTGTCTGCCCGGCGTGCAAAACGACCACTTTTTCAACGCTTTGGTCGACGCAGATGATATCCGCCCCATAGTCACACGACATGAGCAAGGTGCTGCGTACATGGCGCTTGGCGCAGCCCAAGTCAGCGGAAAGCCGGCGGCGTTTTGTGTGGTGCCAGGACCGGGGATGCTCAACGCTGCCACCGGACTCAACTGCGCCTACTGGGCCAACGCACGAGTACTTGCTCTGATCGGCGGGGTCCATACCCCCAACCGAGGGCGAGAGCGAGGCGTGCTACACGACCTGCGTGACCCCACCGCGATCTTGGAACAGCTCACCAAACACGCCACCTACATCGACAACGCAGCCGACGCCGTCAACAAATGGCAAACCGCATTCGATGCGCTGATCTCAGACATTCCGAGGCCGGTCAGCGTGGAAGTGCCCGCCGACATTTGGACGAAGCCGGCACCTGTCACCACGTCGCCGGATGCGTCGCCGAAGACATCACCAACAACCGCCACCACATCACCCCTGCGCACTCCTACCGCCACTATGCCCGACATCGACCCAGGACGCATCGACGAGGCCGCCAAAATGCTGGCACAAGCCGAACGCCCGCTGATAATGGTCGGCGGCGGTGCGCACGGAGCAGCCGAACAAATCAGCGAACTCGCAACCATGCTGCAAGCCCCCGTGTTCACACGCCGCATGGGGCATGGCATCGTCCCCGCGAACCACCCGTTGCACGCATGGTTCCCAATGGCGGAAACACTCTGGCAAACCGCAGACATTGTCGTTGGCATCGGCACCCGCATGGAATACCCGAGCATGTACTGGGGACGCCTCAATGAGCTCCCCATCATCCAGCTCAACATCAACCCCGACGCCCTCGACCTCTACAACGCCGGAAACTTTGGAATCGAAGCCGACGCTGCACAAGCCGTCACCCTGCTCATTGACGCCCTCAGTGACACCCAGCCCACACACAACAGCACCGACCGCACCGACGAGCTCGCCAAACTCCGCTCCGAATACTGGGACCGAATCGCTTACCTAGAACCCCAGATCAGTTACCTC
>JAAXHB010000448.1 GCA_012271125.1 Actinomycetota bacterium
CCCCCCCCCCGCGGCTTTCACCCCCATCGCCTAGTGACTTCCGCCACACCCAGTTTTGTGCCCGTTGGGTGACGAGTGAGGATTAGTGAGGTCGAGGATTAGTGGGGTCTAGGAACTTGTTTAAAAAGTCGTGGGCACGAATATGCCCGTCGCAATACAAGTAGTAGCACGCTGCAGCTCCTACAGAAAATGGAGTAAGCGCGCCCAACGCGTTTCCAGTTGCAAGAAGCCAGCAAGAGGCTGTCATGGCGATAGCTGCCATTACCACGCTAAACAGCTTTCCGCGGAAGACAAAAGAGGCCGCCATCCGTCTCACCTCCGACTTGTACTCATTGTCAAGATGCTTTTTCACAATGGCGCGAATCGTTGCCTTCTCGATCAACGCGTCTGTCTGTTTAGCGACCTCAGGATCTTTGGTTTCATAGTCCTCTAATACAACACCAGCAGGAAGATACTTAGCGAGTGCTGCCTGATACTCAGGGGTAGCACGCCAATTTGTCGGTACCTCAAAATGTTTCCGAGTACCATTGCTTGAATAGTCAGTTGCTTGCTCTCGAATACGCCCAGGTATCCATCTAAAGCGAGACTGCGGTTCGGTAGATCGTGCTTTCATTTCAAACCTCCTCTGGGATTTCTTGTCTAGTTTCACCAAACTTACTTCCAATTGGGTTTAGGTCACTCCCCTATCCGCATCGGGGAAGCGTTCCGAACTCGGGGGTTAGGTGAGGGAGGAGAGTTCGGGGTCGGGTTCTAGGTCGGGGGTGTCGGGGAGGGTGTCGCCGAAGAGGTCGGAGAAGAAGTCGAGACCGTCGAGGCCATCGAGATCAAGGTCGCTGAAGTCGGTGATGTCAAGGGTGTCGAGTTGGGTGCAGACCTGGGTGAGAATGCCGGTGAGGAAGGGAGTGTCGGCAAGGGCATCGGGCAAGGCATCTGGGTCAGCGGAAATGCCGGCGCAGACCAGAGGCAGGATTTCGCCGAGCTGATCGAGGTTGCCGAGATCGAAGCCAAGATCGAAATTGCCGAGGTCGGGGACTTCGGTGGCGTTGTCCCATGGAGTGATGCCGTACGGGTTGTAGTCCTCGGGCCAGGCTTGGCCTTGGAAGGTGTCGGGTTCGATACCAAAGAAGTCGACACCAAAGCCTGGGCCACCGAAGCCGTCACCAAAGCCTCCGAATCCATTACCACCGAAATCTCGACCAAAACCTTGGCCACCAAAACCTCTACCTAAACCTCGGTTACCGAATTCGCTCAGTATCCAGGGCATCATTTGGTCGGGACCAAAGCTGTCGATACAGAAAGTGACTTCGTTGCCGTCGCCGCCACGGCCGATGCAGTGTTGGGACTTGTCGCCCCAGCCGCGCATGCCACCGCGCTTACCTCTGCGCCAGTCGCCCTTGTCCCAATCCTTCTCCCACTCTTTGTGATCCCACTCTTTGTGCCATTTGCCATGGTGGTGGGAGTCGTCGTCACTGTTGTCGTGGTGGTCGTTGTCGGAACGGTGGGTGGTGTCATCGTTGTCGTCATCGTCAAGGGATGCGACGATGCCAGACACCAGAGCGAATACCACTGCCGCGCCGGCGATTACGGATCCGGCAATCGTGGCGATCTTGCCTAGACGAGAGGGCTTGGAGTCGCTGTTATCGACATCATCGGCGGATGCTTCAGCGGCAGTATCGGTAGGAGTTTCGTCGTCAGAAGTGTCTTCGGCTGCGACATCAATCGAGTTGTCGCCGGAGTCTTCTTGGCCGGGATAAGGGTTGTCGGACATGGCTTGATGCTAACTACCCGCCTGTTTAAAGATAGGTAAGAAGACGGGCTTCGTCTCCTTTATCCCTCGTTTAGCTCGCGTTTCCCTTACGTTGAGGTGAACGAGGCTGAAACTGGATCGGGATAACAGAAGGTATAATAACATGGATTCCTAACATATATAG
>JAAXHB010000449.1 GCA_012271125.1 Actinomycetota bacterium
CTCCAGACCTGCTTGAAGTCTGAGCCGGGCAAGACCTCGTCATCACCTAGCGACGATCCTTCTGGCACAACCACCGGCAACACCACATAGCCCCAGTCCTTGCCCTTGCTCGTTCGCATCACTCGACCAACGGCTTGAACCACGTCCACCTGTGACCTTTTGGGTTCCAAGAACAGCACGGCATCAAGTGCCGGAACGTCTACGCCTTCGGTAAGGCACTTGGCATTGGTGACAATGCGACACCCGTCGGGGTCTTCGTCGCTAAGCCAGCCGATGCTGTTGGCTCGTTCTAGGGCATTTTTGTTGCCATCAACGTGTTTGACTTCGCACTTGAGCAACTTATTTGCTGTCTTTCCATATAGATCAGATAGCTCGTCGGCAGTTAGCTCCTTTGGTGGACGCTGGGAGCGGTACTTATCTCGGATGTAAGCGTTTGAGATGTGTATCCAGTATTTCTCCACCATCTCAGAGGTCTTGATTGTGTTCGTAAAGGCAATCGCTCGACTTGCAACGTGCGCTGGATGCACAGAACCTGTTTCGTGACCGGTGGCTTTGCGAGACGTTGGATTAGCAAGCGCATCCCAACAACCAAGAAACTTCACCGCTTCCTCAGCCCGAATCAGTTGTTCCTTTTTCTTCTTTGATTTTTTCTGGTCATCAGGTGAATCGGGACTTGCCTGGACCCTCTCCTTGACTCCGGTTTCTTCACGCATCTCCAACTCGACATTGCTTGCCAAGTTGGGGTCTTCTGCTACGGCAATAACCAGGACCTTGTAATCGGTCAGGTGTTTTTGCTCGACAGCTTCACCGAAGTCCATGCGGTAGAACTCGTTGCCGTAGACGTCTACATCGTCCATGGAATAGGCGTCGTACTCCTTGCGGCGGGTTGGGTCTTGGTTGTGTTCGTCGACCTGTTCTTTTGCGCGTGTGGTGTAGATGCGTGGTGTAGCCGTCATATAGAGGCGTTTTTTGGCGCGAATCTTGTCGTTGTCGTGTATCAGAGTGAAGTAGCTCATGTCACTGATGTCTTGAATCCCAGTTGTGCGATGAGCCTCATCGCAAATGGCTAGGTCAAATGGCAACGCACCCTTGGCTTGAGCTTTTTCAACTAACTCAAGCGACTGGTAGGTGCTGAACACCACCGTCATCGAGTCCGCATCTGACGTACTCAATAGCTGATTGATCTTGTCCTGGTCAGTTGTGACAGGCATGGCCAACTCAACAAGGTCAGCATCCTCATCTTCTTTGCCAGCACGGGTGTCGGAACAAATGCCGATCCACCGGTGCGGAATGTTCGGGTCACGCTGCCGTGCCC
>JAAXHB010000450.1 GCA_012271125.1 Actinomycetota bacterium
GGGTCAAGGCCGCGCGATCTTTTTGATTACCCACCGCATCTCGACGATCAGACGCGCTGACAACATCCTGTATTTAGATGAAGGTAAAGTGCAGGAGTCCGGCGATCACGACACCTTGATGAAGCTACCGGACGGGAGGTATCGCTCCTTCGTCGAAACGGAGTCCGATCTAGCAGGAGCTGTAGCGGCATGAGTAAGCAAGACAGCGCCAAGCGACCTCGCGGCTTCAATCTCGACGCCGAACAAAAACTCAATCAGCGCGCCAGCATGCTGGACACGGATTGGGATCTTGGCATTAAAGATACCGTGTTGGTGATCGCTCGCGGCTGGATGGTCATCAACTACGTCTGGGGTCGATTCATCATCAAGTGGGTGCTTCTCTTCGGCGCTTTGATGTATCCGGTATTCGTGCTTCCTTGGGGATCCAAGATCATCCTTGACCACGTGGTTCTAAACAAGCCAATCACCAGCACGGATGGCTACCCCATTTGGCTTCACCCGCTCATCGAGCACTTCATGACGGTGTCGCCCTTGGAGATCTTGATCACGCTAACCGTGATTTCCGTTTTTCTCATCATCCTGGTGGGCGGGTACGCCCCTGGCGGTGCCAACGACACCACGGACGGTGGCATGATCGAAGGTCTGGACACAGCAACGAAGCAGGAGAACCTCACTCACGGTGGCCACAGTTTTGCTGGTGGCATTTGGGGGTTCTACGAGTACAAGATGAACTCACGATTGACCCAAACCGTCAACCACATCGTGCGTGCCAAGCTGTTTGAACGCATCAAAGCGATTCCGATGACGCTCTTGGACGATCAGCGCATTGGCGACAGCGTCTACCGCGTCATGTACGACGCGCCGTCCATCAATCAAATCTTCTATGAGGTGATCAATCGGCCAACGATGTCCAATGCGGTGTTCTTCGCGGCCATGTTCAACCTTGTCAGCGCATACAGTCAGGTACCTGAAGTCGTTTGGCTCACCGCCTCCCTGTTTCCAGCGTACTTTCTCATTTCTATTCCTTTTTCAAGGTTCGTGCGTCGTCGGCATCAAGCGAGTCGGGCGGCTGGCACCATCGTGACTAGTACGATCGAAGAGGGTATGGACAACATGCTTGCCGTCCAGAGTCTAGGCGGTAATCGCAATGAGAGATCGCGATTTGGGTCCGACAGCGATGAGTCGTTCTTGCGATTTCGAGGCACGGTCCTGCTAGACATCTTGATCGGCAGAAGCAAAGAGCTCGCT
>JAAXHB010000451.1 GCA_012271125.1 Actinomycetota bacterium
ACGGTGTTGAAGTTTCTGGACTAGACGACACCGCCATGGCGACAAACTTCAAATTCGAGACGGAAGATGATGTTCAGTACTTCTTAGGACTGAATAACTTTTATGTCATAACACGCTACAACATAAGTCGACTCTATGCGATGGCTGTGCTTCAGCTTTCGCAGGAAATCACTGCGAAAAGTTGATTCGAACAGTAGGCGGTCTTGCGGTTGGCTGCCTCTTTGTGGTGAGTTGTGCTTCTGCGCCAGTTGTGGTCGACACTGAGCCAAGGGAGATCGTTCCCACGGCAACGCCGGTTTGGTTTCCTGATGCGGTGCCCTCACAACGGCCGCTTGCGCGTCTAGGTAACGGGGTGTATAGGGTCGACGACCGCGCCTACCGAGTGTGGCACGACGTGGATGGCTACATCGCCGATGGTACAGCTCGAAGACGCGACGAGCAATATGACGATCACACAGCCATTACTGGAGCACCGTTTGAGAATCACGCGATGGTCGCTGCGCATCCTTATCTCCCGATTCCATCCTATGTCCGAGTGACCAATCAGGACAACGACATATCCGTTGTGGTGGAGGTAGTTGATCGCGGTCCATTCTTTACTCAAAACCTCATCGACTTGTCTCAAGCGGCCGCTCTGAAATTGGGATTTGGTGAGGTACAGGAGAGACCCGTACGGTTAGAGCTGGTGTCTGAACGAGTGCCGCGGGTAGTTGTCGAAACGAACTATGTGTTCGGGCGGGAAGCCGCCTTTGAAATCGTCAGCCGTCTGGTTGAGATAAATCTAGGTCACCTTTCCACCGCCATCGTGCCACATCAATACGAAAACCGAATTAGAGTCAGAATCGATGAGTTTGCATCCGTAGACGACGCCAAGGTCGTTTCGAACTGGCTCCAAGAAAACATGAAGCTACGGTCATCAATTCTGAAGGATTAGAAGTTGAAAGTCATACAAACAAGCTTGGTAGCACTTGCCCTAGTGGCTTCTAGTGGTCTTTATGCGCAGTTCGTGTTGCCGCCACCACCTAATGTCGCAGCGACTGCTTACGTTCTTTATGACAGCGAGACCGATACCGTTCTGCTGCAGAATAACGGCGATGAACGGTTGCCGCCGGCCAGCCTCACCAAGATCATGACGAGCTACATTGCAGCTTCAGAAATTGCCCTTGGTGCAATCAAGATGACAAGGGCAATTTCTGAAGCTGCAATGTAGCTCGTCATGATCTTGGTG
>JAAXHB010000452.1 GCA_012271125.1 Actinomycetota bacterium
ATTTCAAGCAGCTCTACGCACAAGTAACCAACCCGGCGATCGACTCGATTCGCGAGGAAGTCATCATGGCACTCGACTGCTATGTTGGCCCTGAGCAAAACCTGCTTTCAGCCAGTGCTGAACACGCCAACCGGCTTCGCATCCCGCACCCTATTCTCACGAATGAAGAATTGGCTGCGCTGAAGCAGATTGACTATCGCGGCTGGCGCAGTAGAACAATCGACATCACCTTTGAGACCGCGAGCGGCTCGCAGGGTCTCAAGGCAGCACTCGACTGCATATCCAAAGAGTCCTTACAGGCCATCGAAGACGGCTACACACTAGTCGTACTTACTGACAGAGACATGTCAGAGAGTCGCATTCCAATCAGCGCTCTCTTGGCCATCTCTACTGTTCACCATCACCTAGTCGATCACCACGCAAGAACTCGAATCGGCATCATCCTTGAGAGCGGCGAGGCACGCGAGGTCCATCACCACTGCCTGTTGGTCGGATACGGTGCCGACGCCATCAATCCTTACCTGGCCTTTGAAGCACTCTGGCAGGCGAAGCGGGACCGCTACCTAGACGACACTCCTCACGTGACTTCTGATGAAGACGTGGTCACCTCCTACAAGAAAGCCGTCGCCGAAGGGATGCTTAAGGTGCTGGCGAAGATGGGTATCTCGACGCTGCAGTCATACAAAGGAGCACAGATTTTTGAGGCCGTCGGACTCGCCGATGAGGTGATCGAAAAGGCATTTCCTGGTACAGCTAGTCGAGTCCAGGGCGTCGGTTTCGAAGTGCTCTTTGAAGAGATGCAGAAGAGACATAACTTCGGCTTTCCCGGTCGTAATGTTGTTCGTATCCCTGTATTGCCAAATCCTGGCGATTTTCATTGGCGGCTAGGTGGTGATCGCCCCATGTGGGACCCTGAGGCGATTGCCGATCTTCAGCTTGCCTCAAGAGAGAACGACGACGGTGCCTATTGGCGTTTCGCGGAGCACATCAATGAGACCAACACCCGCGAAGCCAATCTGCGCGGCT
>JAAXHB010000007.1 GCA_012271125.1 Actinomycetota bacterium
TCCTACGCAGTCACCGCCGATGACGCCGCCAACTCCGCCACACGCACAGTCACCTTCAAATACACCACCCACGGCACCACCAGCACCGCCACCGTCACTGTCAGCATCGTCCCTGTCGATGTCCTAAACCCAGACACGATCAGCTTCACCCGTATCGACACCGCCGAAGCCTCAGGCAGCGTCAACGTCACCAGCAATGACGAATGCCTAGGCGGCACCTGCGAAGTCATCCGCATCGTCGACGCTCCCACCGTGACCGGCGCCGCCGCAATCGGCTCCGACAACATGACCATCACCTACACCGCCCCGTCCGGCCGCCCGACCTACGCCAGCGACTCATTCACCTACACCACCGCCAACGCCAACGGTGCCACAGTCACCGTGAATGTCGCAATCGGTGCCGGTCCCGACGCCCTCAGCCCCGACACCGTCTCTATTGAACGCCCGGGCGGCACCGACGCCGTTTCCTTCACATTCAACGCCACCACCAACGACAACTGCCGCTCCCACTGCGCCGGCATCACCATCACCTCTCAGCCCACTCCCGGCGCAATCACCGTCAACGCTGACGGCACCTTCACCTTCACCATCGCCGCTGGCGTCGCATCCCCTCCGAGCAACTTCAACTTCACTTATAACACCGCCAACTCCGAAGGTGCCGCCACCAGCTCGCTGCGCCTGCTCAGCGTCAACCGCTTCAACAACGACTTCGTCTACCTGCCACGAACCAGCGCCACCGCCGCCGCCAGCACCGAAATCGACACCTTCGACAACGACGACTGCACCACCGCCTGTGCGAACCTCGCCCTCGGCACTGCCCCAGACGACGGAACCGCCACCCCAAGCAGCGGCAATACCAAGGTTCAGTACAGCCTCAACGACGGCGACACGGTCACCAACCCCACCACCTTCACTTACGCAGGCAACGGCGTCACCCAAACCCACGCCCTCGGCACCGTCTCAGTGCGTGTCGCCCCTGCCGGCATTGACGCCCTCGCCCCCGACACTGTCGCCGTCACCCGCTATGGCACCGAACAGCTCGCCGTTGTTGTCCCCGTTCATAACAACGACGCCTGCGGCGACGAATGCGCTGGTCTCAGCATTACCCAACCCACCACCGGCGTCGTCTTCATCGATGACGACAACATCGTCACCTACGTCATTCCTGACGGCACCGCCGCGGTCACCTCAGATTCCTTTACCTACACCACCACCCAGCACACCACCGCAACGACTGTCACCGTCAACTTCACCAACGAGCCGGCTTCCAACAAGCCCGCCGCGGTCACGCCTGACACCCTCAATGACGACTTCGCCCATATCACACGCACCGGCACCGCGGCTATCACCCAAACCGTCTCCGTCGCCAGCAACGACAACTGCTCTGGCACCTGCCCACGGCCTCAAATCATCACCCAACCTGCGGTAGGTGCCGCCAACGTCAAGGGCAACAACATCATCTACACCCTGCCCGCCGGTGTCACCGCTCCAAGCCGTGTCGCCATCGTCTACGGCAACGACACCACCACCCAACCAAACGAATACGCCACTATCACCCTGGCAATCGGTGCACCCAGCAAAGACATCCTGTTAGCCGACACCTTCATCGTCACCCGTGAAGGCACCGGCGCTGCCACCGCACAGCTCAACATCGCCGCCAACGACGGCTGCGGCGCATCCTGCTTCGGACTGCTCCTAAACACCGACTCCACCACCGGCACCGCCACCGCCAACGCCGACGGCACCGTCACCTACACCATTTCGGCAGGCACCTCAACCTTCTACAGCGACTCCTTCACCTACACCACCCTCGACCACACCGACGCAACCACAGTCACGATCAACATCAACAATGCCGACGCTCTCAGCAACGACTCTTTCTTCGTCACCCGCACCGGCACTGCCGCAGTCAACCGAGACCTCTCAGTCCTCACTAACGACACCTGCATCAGTGCCTGCGAAGGCTTGCGTGCTGCCACCCAGCCCGCCGTAGGTGCCGCCGCAGCCAACACCGCCGGCACAGCCATCAACTTCTCCCTCGAAGACGGCGACACCTTCACCAACCCGCTCAGCTTCACTTACGCCACTGCCACCTCCGTCAACGACGCCACAGTCTCAGTGGTCGTCGGTGAAGCTGGCAAGGACACTCTCGTTAACGACACCGCCCGCATCAGCCAAGTCGGTCAAGACAGCGTCACCGTCAGTGTCTTGTCCAACGACGTCTGCCAGGCCGGTTGCGCCAACCTGCGCGTTGTCACCCACCCGAGCACCGGCCAGGTCACGATCAACAACGGCTCAACACTCACCTACAAGCTCGCTTCTCGAAACAACCTGCCTGACTCGGTCACCTTCACCTACACCACCACCGGTGCCAGCACTCCGGCAACCGTCACCGTGTCGCTGCAGGTCATGAACACATTGCGTGACGACACGGTCAACATCTCCCGAGCCGGCCTCGCCGCCGTCACCGAAGAAATCAATGTCTTCGCCAATGACGCCTGTGACTCCGGTTGCGCTGGTCTGACCGTCGTCACTGGCCCATCGGTCGGCTCCGCAATCGCAACCGATGAGGGCGACGCCATCACCTTCGAAATCCCCGAAGACACCGCCGCACCAGCCCAAGTCACCTTCACCTACAACACCGACGACTCCAACGGTGCCGCCACCGTCACGGTCAACCTCACCCGCTCAGACGCCCTCGACGACGACACCTTCACCTTCACCCGCGCCGCCACCGAAGCCAAGACCCAATCCCTCGACGTTCTCGGCAACGACAACTGCGGCGCCGGATGCGCTGGCCTCGCTATCGCCTCTGACCCAGACTTCGGCACCGCTGCTGTCAACAACACCGGCGACGCCATCAACTTCACCGTCGCTGACGGTCAAATCGCCCCCGCTTCCACAACCTTCACCTACACCACCACCGACGCTCAAGCCGCCGCCACGGTCACCGTGAACTTCTCTGTGACCGCCGACTTCCTCACCGCAGACGACTTCACCATCCCACGCCTCAACACCGACGCCGTCACATACGTAATGGACGTCCTCAACAACGACACCTGCGGCACCAACAACTGCTCCGGTCTCGCTGTCCGCGGAACCCTAGACGCCGCCGATGGCGCGGTCGCTCTCACCGACGGCAACGGCTCCTTCACCTACACCCTTGCCGACGCCGCTACCACGCCAACTGGTGACGTCACCTTCGACTACTACACCTCAAGCAGCCTCACCGGCGATGACGCAACCGTCACCTTCCGTGTCGTCGCCGGCGATGACCTCCAGAACACCTCCACCACCATCCGCCGACAAACCGGTACCCCCGTAAATACCAACCTTGACGTCTTGTCCGATTCAACTTGCAATGCCGACAGCGGCTGCACCGGTCTGCGCATCGTCACCGGCCCATCTGTCGGCACTGCCACCGTCAATGAAGACGGTCAAACCATCGATCTCAGCCTCGCCGTCAATGAGACCCCAGCATCAGTCACGATCACCTTCACCACCGACCTCGCGGTCGCCGATGCCACCTACACGGTCAACTTTGCCAACTACGACGCCCTCCGCAATGACCGCTTCTACATCACACGCACCGGCACCGCCGCCATCACCGAGACCCTTGACGTCCTCACCAATGACACCTGCGCCTCTGACTGCGCCGGCCTCATCAGGCACACCAACACAAATGCTGGCACCATCTCCACCAGTTCCGAGGGTGATTCTCTGACCTACACCCTCGCTGACGGTGCTACTGGCAATCCCAGTCAAACCTTCACCTACAAGACCACCTCCACCACCGAATCAGACGAATACGCCACCGTGCGCCTTATCACCGCCACTCCAGGCCTCGACATCCTCCGTAATGACACCGTTGACCTTGGTCTCCGATCCGCCGGTACCACCTCAGTTGTTATCGACGTCACCGCCAATGACGCCTGCGGCGCCAACTGCGAGAACCTCACCATCACAAGCGGTCCGACCCGCGGCAGCGCCACCGTCAACGCTGATGGCACCATTACGTTTACAATCACCGATCTCCCGAACCGCGGCCAAGACTCCTTCACATACACCACCACCGCCCAATCCACCCCAGCCACCGTCAATGTCACCATGAACCGTGCAGATCAGCTAGTCGACGATGTTTACCATGTCAACCGCACCGGCACTGAAGCCATACCCGAAAACCCATTCCGCGTCGTCGATAATGACAATTGTCGTCCTGCTACCACTTGCCGAGGCGTAAGCATTGTTGAAAGTCCCGACGACCTCCCAGCGGGTATCACACTCGGAATGACTGGAAGGAATATCACCCTCCAAATAGCTGCGGGCACAGTTTTCAACGGCATCATTCCGGTTACATACACCACCATTGAGGCAGCAGGCAACACAGCAACGATCTACATCGTGGTTGGCAAGGCCGGCGAAGACGATCTCCTAGACGATGAAGCCACACTCCACCGCCTAGCCGGAACCGAAGCCAGCGTCAACATCGATGTAACCGCCAACGATGGCTGCGAATCATCTTGTGCCGTCACCATTGACCAAACCAACACCACCGGCACCCTCACTCAGGAACTTGACGGCACCGTCACCTACACGCTCCCCTCCATTGCTCCACCGATTGCTACTGACACCTTCACCTACACAACACCGCTGCAGTCAACCCCAGCCACTGTCACCATTGACTTCACCAATGTTGACGCCCTCACCTCTGACACTATGTTCCTCGCCCGCACTGGCACCGACGCCGTATCAACCGAAATCGACGTCACCGCCAACGACGCCTGCCTCGGCACCTGCGCAGGCGTGACCATCACCAGCTACCCCGTAGCCGGCAACGTCCACATCACCAGTGACAACAAGATCGCCTACTCCCTACCCGCCGGCGCAACCACTCCAACCAAGATCAACATCGGCTACTCCACCCCCGACGCCGACTACTCCGTCGCCGCAACCATCAACTTCGGCACCGCCGGCGTCGACACCCTCACCGACGACGCAGTCTCTCTGGTCCGCCGCGGCACCGCCGCAGCGTCCGCCACCTTCAATGTCACCGCTAACGATGCCTGCGGTGCCAACTGCGCCGGCCTTGCTATCGCATCCAACCCCGCTGCAGGCGCAACCGCCACCGCCAACCCTGACGGCACGATCACTTACACAATCGCAGCCGGTACAGCTACCAGAGCCAGCGACACCTTCACCTACACCACCAACGCCCAGTCCACTCCGGCAACGGTCACCGTCACAGTCACCGGTGCTGACTCCCTCGCCAATGACACACCAGCTGCCATCAACTTCACAGGTACGGCCGATGTCGTCACCGAAATAGACGTCACCGATAACGACTCCTGCGGCGCAAGCTGCGCTGGTCTGCGCATCCTCACACAACCCGCTGGCACCAACTCAGTCGCCCTCTCCGATGATGGCACCAAGCTCGTCCTCACCATCCCAAGCGACAGCTCCTTCACCAACCCGATTACCTTCACCTACACAACCACATCGGCTTGGGAAGTCAAAGAATACGCAACCGTCACCGTCGTCGCCGGCGACACCTCCAAAGACATTCTCGTCAACGACACCGCCATCATCAACGGCGTCAACCAAACCAGCATTGAAATTGCGGTTGGTGCCAATGACGTTTGCGTAGTAGCAATCCCCCCATGCGGCGGCCTCGCCGTCGATGGCACACCAAGCGCCGGCACTACCACCGTTGATGCCGGTGCCGGCACAATCACCCTTGACATCTCAGGCGTCGATCCCAAGCCTTCAACGGTCACCTTCGACTACATCACCACTAACCACGACGGTGCCGCCACTGTCACCGTCACCATCGTCACTCCCGACGCCCTCGCCCCCGACACCATCGCCCACACCCGCTCCGGCCTTGATCCGGTCAGCATCACACACAATGTCTTCTCCAACGACAACTGCGCCGCCGGTTGCAACAACCCACGCATCCTGTCCGCACCCTTCTTCGGCACCGCCTCCTTCGACTCATCCAAGAATCTCGTCTTCACAGCTGTCCGCAACGAGCCCCTCTTTTCGCCGCTCACCCTCACCTACATCACCGACGGTGCCTATGCGGCGTTCGGTGACGCCGGTGCCACCACGGTCACCTTCAACTTCACCCTCAACGACACCCTCGCCACCGACACAGCAACCCTCTCACGCACCAACACCGAAGAAGTCACGCTCTTCATTGATGTCACCGCCAACGACATGTGCGGCGCAGGTTGTGCTGGTCTCACGCTTGTCACCGACCCAGGCGTCGGCACCGCCAAGATGGGCTTCACCACTCGTTCCATCGATCACGACAACGACTCCAACACTCCCAACATCGACATCGACGTCCCAGCCATCGAATACACGATCGCTGATGGCACTGTTGCTCCCGCCTCAACGACTCTCACCTACACCACCGATGACTCCGACACTGACGAAACCCTCGTAACGATCAACTTCGCAGTAACGGCTGACATCCTCGCCGACGACACGATCATCATCGTGCGCTCCGGCACCGACGCCGTCAACGTGACCCTCGACGTGTTCGCCAACGATGCCTGCGGCGTGTCCAACTGCGCCGGCATCGCCAAGGCCACTGACCCAGACGCAGGCACCTTGACGCTCTCCAACAACACCTTCACCTACACCTTCCCGGCCGGCACCGACAACCCCGGCACTAACCCCAGCTTCACCTACGAAACCAGTGCCTCCACAGCTCCCGCCACCGTCACGCTTGAGTTCCGTGAACCAGACACTCTCGATAATGACTCCGCCTCCCTCACCCGCTCCGGCACCGCCGAAGCCTCAGTCAATATTGACGTCCTCGACGGCGACTCCTGCACCGGAACCTGCACCGGCGTCGAAATCGTCACCCAACCTTCGGTCGGCACCGCCGAAGTTCAACCTAACGGCACCATCACCTACACCCTCGCTGCTGGCGCTGCGGTGATCACCTCTGAAACCTTCACCTACAAGACCAGTGCTGCTGTCACCCCCGCCACTGTCACCATCAACATCACCGTTGTGTCCGCAGCAGTTGACGACATTGTCAACATCACCGGCTACACCCCCGGTGACACTCTCAGCATCGAAATCGACGTAACCGACAACGACGTCTGCGCCGGCACCGACTGCGACACCGTGACCGTCGTCTCCCAACCCGCCACCGGTTCCGCCACCGCTGCCAATAACACGATCACCTTCACCCTCGGCGCTTCCGACAACCCCACCAGCCCTCTCACCTTCACCTACCGCCTATCCAACAACTCCACCGCCACCATCACCATAAACATCCTCTAACCCCCTCGTCTAACAATCCTCCATCTTCCTGACTTGTCGCTATAGTCGTCCTATTGAAAACAGCGAAAGGAGCCAAATATGAATTATGAAGAAGTTCTACGTGAAGGGTCCAGAGCTAAAGCTTTCGGCCTCGGAGTCGCCAGCTTGTTTGACTTTATGGGCACCTTCGGCCCCCAACTCGATGACAAACCGTACCTCTACGAAGTTAAGCGGATCAACACAGAAGACAACTGGCAACGTGCTGGCGAAGACATGACGCGAGTCTGGGAACAAGTCGGTAAGCACATGTATAAAGCAATGGGCCAAGTTAGATCGGAACACCCTGAGTTAGCAGAGGTAACAACAGATCCTCAGCATCGATAAAAACGTCAGCAATGTCAATAGCGGACGACCAAGGAGACGATTCTTCTGACGAACTAGACATCGTTGATGATATGGACTCAATTGACCCCTCGGACCCTAGACAAATTATTGGGGTTGTAGTCCAAGCAATAGAGAGTCGTACACAGGCGTTCAGTTACTCGGGGCCGTTACCTCCCGCGTCGGAATTCGCCAAATATGAAAACACGTTGCCCGGTGCCGCTGACCGAATACTGAAGTTAGCTGAAACCGGATCTGCTCATGGTATTGCAATGGACACACGTAACCAAGATCGCATGGATCGGGTGCTGGAGAAATCCCACGAAGCCAATATGTCTCGCATTGGGGGAGCCACTAAGTCGGTAGCCCGCGGCCATAACAACAGTATTGTCGTCTCGCTAGCAACACTAGCTACAGCATGTGTGTTCGCTCTGGTCGGTATTGAGTGGCCTGCCAGTTTGGTAGGGGTGGGGCCTGTCGCAGCACTTGTTGGAGCTTTCTTTTGGTATCGCCGCATGCAAGTTGACATCACTGCACAAGAATCGTTACCCACACCCCCTGATGCTCTTGCCCCCAAGACCTAACCCCCGCCCCCTAACTCCATTTTCTAGCTAGCCCCTGAGGGTGCTAGCGGTAGCCTCAAATCGGTGCTAACCGATGGAGTTTCAGGCTTCCAAGACGAGCTTCGCGACGTAGAAGCACGCCTCGGCGACCCCGCCGTCCAACAAGATCCAAGCCAACTCGCCGAGCTCGGCAGACGCTTCAAACAGCTTGACGAAATAGTCACCGTCGGCACACGCCTGCGCTCCCTTGAAGCGGACCTCGAAGAAGCCCGTCAAATGTTCACAGCCACTTCCGATAGCAACGAACGCAATGAAATGCGTGACATGGTCACCGAACTAGAGCACTCTGTAGAACAAGACTCCGAAACTCTCCGACAACTGCTTTTACCCAAAGACCCTAACGAAGACCGCAACGTCATCATCGAAATCCGCGGCACCGCCGGCGGCGAAGAAGCAAACCTTTTCGCCCGCGACCTTTACGACATGTACCAAGGCTTTGCCAAACGTCAAGGCTGGAAACTCGAACGTCTCTCCGCCTCCGCCTCAGACATGGGTGGCTTCACCGAAATAAGCGGTCTGATTTCCGGTGAAGGAGCCTGGACTCGTATGCGTCACGAAGCCGGCCCCCATCGAGTGCAACGCATTCCCGTAACCGAATCCCAAGGACGAGTCCACACCAGCGCCGCCACCGTCGCTGTCCTGCCCGAAGCCGCCGAAGTCGACGTAGAACTCGACGAAACCGACCTCCAAGTCGACGTCTACCGCTCCTCTGGCCCAGGCGGCCAGTCCGTCAACACCACAGACTCCGCGGTTCGCATCACCCACATTCCTACGGGCATTGTCGTATCAATGCAAGACGAAAAATCCCAACTCCAGAACAAGCAAAAAGCGCTGCGGGTGCTGCGTTCTCGCCTTCTCAAGGCCGAACAGGACAAGGCGGCAGCCGAAGCTTCCGACATGCGTCGCGACCAAGTCCGCAGCGGCGACCGCTCAGAGAAAATCCGCACCTACAACCACAAGGAAAACCGTGTCACCGACCACCGCATCGGGTTAACCCTCTACAAGCTGGACCGCGTCCTCGCCGGCGAACTCGAAGAAATCAGCGACGCTCTCATCCAAGCCGAACAACGCGACCTCCTTTGACAGCCACCATTTCTTGGCAAACCGTCTACAAAGACGCCATAACGCAACTCGCTAATTTTGAATCCCCAGAAGTTGACGCACGCCGCCTAGTTGAAGCAGCAGCAGGCATCGAACCTTCTGAGTTTCATAGCACTCTCAACAGCCAACCCACCACCCGTGCTATGGCGCATTTTGACCAGATGCTTGCCCGGCGCTGCCAGGGTGAACCACTTCAATATGTAGTCGGCAGATGGGCATTTCGTGAACTCGACCTGCTTGTGGACAAGCGAGTGCTCATTCCACGCCCTGAAACCGAAATTCTTGTCGGCCACGCCATCACTGAAACCAACCGCCTTAGCGCCCCCACTGTCCTTGACCTCGGTACCGGCACCGGTGCCATCGCCCTATCAGTTGCTTTCGAATGCCCCCACAGCCAAGTCATTGCTGCTGACATCTCCGAAGATGCCCTAGCAGTAGCACGAGCCAACCTTGCCGGCATCGGCAAAGCCGCCACTCGTGTAACGCTCCTACAAGGCGACTGGTTCAACGCCCTCGATCCCTCCTTGCCCGCCGAAATTGACCTAGGCGAAATAGACCTAATCGTTTCCAACCCCCCCTATATCGCCAATCATGAAACTCTCCCCGATGTAGTCGCCAACCACGAACCTTCGCTAGCCCTCCGTGCCGGCGACGACGGCACCGAGCATCTACGTCACATCGTCACCGGATCCCGCAGTTGGCTTAAACCATCAGGTGTTGTCTTGCTCGAAATGGCACCCCACCAGATTTCCCAACTCAGCGACCACGCCCAAGCATCCGGTTTCTCTACCGAAATCCACCCCGACCTCGCCGGTCACGACCGCATCCTCATCTGCCGTCTATGACCCGTATTCAGCCTGTCTCTAGTCCTGAAGTAGCAGAAGAAGCTCTCGCACACCTCACTAGGGGAGAGGTCATAGTCGTACCAACAGACACCGTTTATGGTCTCGCCGCCGTCGCCGAATCCACCGCAATCTCCAAGCTTTATGACCTCAAGCAGCGCCCCGAAGATATGGCAATCGCCGTACTCGCCAGCTCCATCGAATCCGCAGCAGACCTCATAACCATCACCCACCAAGTCCAAGTCCTCGCAGACGCCTTCTGGCCCGGCCCGCTGACAATTGTCGCCCACAGCACCCCTACAGCCCCCGCCAACCTCGGCAAACAAACCGCCGCAACCATCGGCGTCCGCGTCCCTGCCGATGACTTCATCCAAGCTCTCACCGCTAGTAGCCCCCTAGCAGTCACAAGTGCCAACCTCCACGGCCAGCCAACCCCGCCAACAGCTCAAGAAGTCGCAGACCTATTCCCAGACATACCCCTAGTCATCGACGCTGGAACACTAGACAACGAAGCCTCCACCGTTGTCGACGCCACCCAAACCCCTCCCCAAATCCTCCGCCCCGGCCCCCTTACCTCAGAGGACATCCAAAACATCTACAGGCGTAAAATGTCATGGTGAAGATTGCGGTCGGTTCCGATCATGGCGGCTTTGAGCTCAAGCAGGCACTAGCAGACCACTTGCGCAACGCCGGCCATGAAGTAACCGATTTGGGTACCAATTCAAGCGACTCCGTGGACTACCCCGATTTTGGTGTAAAAGTCGGCGAAGCCGTAGCAAACGGCACTGCCGACGCCGGCGTCGCGGTGTGTGGCAGCGGTATTGGTATTGCGATGGCTGCTAACAAGGTCAGCGGCGTGCGTGCCGCAAACATTTACGACGTAACTTCCGCACGTTTGTCTCGTGAACACAACAACGCCAACGTCGCCTGCTTCGGAGAACGCCTTGTCGGTGCACAAACCGCCCAGGATGCCCTCGACGTGTGGCTCGCGACTGATTTCGAAGCCGGCGGACGTCACGAACGCCGTGTCGCTCAGCTCAATAACCTCTAAATCCCTCTACTACTAGGAGCACTTATGGCATGGCCCGCTGTTGATAATTCGGTCTCCGAGCTAATCCGCGCCGAGATCGAGCGTCAGAACACGACTTTGCAGCTCATACCGTCGGAAAACTTCGCCAGCCCAGCGGTGATGGAAGCCACCGGCTCGGTTTTCACGAACAAATACAGCGAGGGCTACCCAGGCAAGCGCTATTACGGCGGCAACATGGTCGTCGACGAGGTCGAAGAGCTTGCCCGCACCTCAGCTTGTCGTCTCTTTGGTGCCGACCATGCCAACGTACAGCCGCATGCTGGTGCTGTCGCCAACATGGGCGCATATCAAGGGTTGCTCGAACCCGGCGACACTGTGCTCGGCATGAGTCTCGACCATGGCGGACACCTCACCCACGGTTCGCCGGTCAATTTTTCCGGCAATCTTTATCACTTTGTGTCCTACGGCGTAACCGCTTCTGATGAATACATCGACATGGATCAAGTCCGTGACCAGGCGCTCGAGCATCGCCCCAAGCTGATCGTCGCCGGTGCCACCGCTTATCCAAGGATTATCCACGCCGAACCGTTCCGTGCTATCGCTGATGAGGTCGGCGCGCTGTTGATGTTCGACACTGCCCACATCGCCGGACTCATCGCTGGTGGCGTCCACCCCAACCCGATGAACAACGTCGACGTCATGACTTTCACGACCCATAAGACCTTGCGCGGCCCCCGTGGCGGTGCCATTCTTTGCAGCGAACAACACGCCGCTGCTATTGACAAGGCAATTTTCCCCGGCATTCAAGGCGGCCCGCTTGATCATGCCATCGCCGCCAAAGCCGTTGCTTTTGCTGAGGCAGCTACTTCGGATTTTGCCGACTATTCCAAGCGTGTCGTCGCCAACGCCGCGGCGCTAGCTAAGGCACTCGCCGAGCAAGGTTTCCGTCTTGTTTCCGGCGGCACCGACAACCATCTTCTGCTTGTTGACCTGCGGGCTTTTGACGAGGACTTGACCGGTAAAGAGGCCCAAGCCACGCTCGACGACGCCGGCATCAGCCTCAACAAGAACACCGTTCCTAACGACCCCCGCTCGCCGTTTATTACTTCTGGTATTCGCCTCGGCACTCCAGCGGTGACAACTCAGGGCATGGACGAAGCCGACATGTCACAAGTCGCCGATTTGATTGCTCGTGCCT
>JAAXHB010000453.1 GCA_012271125.1 Actinomycetota bacterium
GGCGGGTGACCGTGAACCGGTTCTGCGCGAAGCGCGTACGCGCCTGCGGGTTTCCCGCCGACGGCGTGCCGTAAAACAGATTCAGATCGTGCGCAAGGTGTCGAATGCCGTGCCGCAGCACGTGAATAACCCCCCGCCTTCCGATTTCACTCTCCAGTCTGGCCAAAAACTTGCGTTGCGTCGGCCCGACTTGATCCACCCCCAACGCCGTAGCCACTTCCGGCTGAGTCTCTCGCAGAAACGCCGAAAGCTGCACGATATCGACACAAAACTCTCGGTCGTAGTCGTGCGCGTTCCCACAACACCAACCAACACCACCATAACTGCCCCGAGGCTCGCCCGCCGCACGCCCCGACGACGGGTCACATGCCTCTCCCGTCAACGCCGTACAGATCAACCGTTCAAGGCCCTGCTCTGAGGTGTCGGTGGTCATCGAAGATTGTTCCATCTACGCCGTTGCGTTCAGAGTTTCGGCGAGGCGCGGCCGTCCGCGACCAGGCACGGCGGCACCGACCAAAATCCATCCTATGTTAACAAACATCTCCGACGCGGGTCTATTCTGCCTCAGCGAAAAACGTTGCTTGCGTTTGTTCCAGCAATGCACCGGCTCAACTAGGTCATCCTCAATTGCTTCCTACTGCGCACCATCTTACTAGCCTGCGGTGCACTGTCCGGCTCAAAAACAACGACACTCAGATCGTCGATACCGCACAAGGCGTTTTCTACGCACCGCCGCACCAATCTTCATTCCAGTCCACCGAGCCCACTGCCCAGCGGCGGCATCGCGGTGGATCGTATGCCGCGGGCACGGACAACGCGGACCAAGTCAACCAACCCGGTTTGAACATCCGCCACGCGGCTCTTGTCACCCCAGTGTCGTTTGGTGGGGAAATTGATGATGTAACGCAGGTTGGTCAGCTCGCCGCTATCGAACACGAACACGCGACCCGGCCGGACGGCATGAGCCTCGCAGGCCGCAGCGTAGGCGGCAGAATTGTCTGGGAACGCCCTCTTGAACTGCAACGCGATGCCACGCCCCATGAC
>JAAXHB010000454.1 GCA_012271125.1 Actinomycetota bacterium
AACACTGTCGCCAGACCGACGACCGAAGGAGCGTGTCAAGTTCGATTACACGAGTCGATGTTGTTCGTGCCCATCACCGCCCGAGTGAACTTCTGTGCTGCGTAGTTCATCTCGTTGGTCGATTTCGAACACGAAAACATGCCGAACCCGCTCGGCCCATGCTCATCTTTGATTTTTCGCAGCCCAGCGGCAGCACGATCCAGCGCCTCGTCCCAAGTCGCCTCTCGCAACTCGCCCCCGTCTTTAGCTTTGATGTCTCGAACCATCGGCGTGGTCAGACGTGGCAAATGTCGGTTTCGTGATTTATTCATGCGTCACCCCCTTTCACCTACATTCCAAGGGTTTCACGTGCCTGGCCGGGTGACTGGATTTTTGCTCCCATCGCCTCAACAATCTCACGAGCACGATTCACCAGATCGGCATTTGACGCCAACACACCCTTAGACAAATACAAGTTGTCCTCCAACCCAACCCGAACATGGCCGCCCAACAAGACCGCCTGCGCAACCCAGGGAATCTGCATAGCTGAAATCCCGAACGTCGTGAACTCAGCCCCTTCCGGCAACAACTTGATCAACGCGCTCAACAACCCAACATCTGTCGGCATCCCATAAGGAATGCCCGTGCAAAGCTGAACCCACGCAGGCGAATCCACCCAACCCTCGCTGAACAGTTGCGACGCAAACCACAAATTGCCGGTGTCGAAAATCTCCAGCTCAGGCTTGACACCTAACTCCTGAGTGCGTTTAGCCATCGTGCGGATCATGTCGGGCGTGCTCACATACACCGCATGGCCCTCGCCAAAGTTCAGTGACCCGCAGTCGATGCTGCACATGTCAGGGCGCAGCGCCTCCACATGAGCGAGACGCTCCAGCCCGCCGACCAGGTCAGTGCCTTCGCCGAAATCAAACGGGTCATCGTCGCCGATCATCAAGTCGCCGCCCATGCCCGCGGTGAGATTCACAATCACTTCAGAATTGTCGGCACGAACCCGCTCAACGACCTGTCGATACAACTCCACATCACGTGAACCCTTGGTCGTTTCAGGGTTGCGCACATGAATATGAACAATGGCTGCGCCGGCTTCGGCAGCACCCAATGCCGAGTCGGCGATTTGTTCTGGTGTAATGGGCAGATCAGGGTGCCGATCTGCTGTGTCGCCTGCTCCCGTGATCG
>JAAXHB010000455.1 GCA_012271125.1 Actinomycetota bacterium
TAGTTCGCTTGACACGATTTGCGGGCTAAACGTAGACTTTCAAAATAAGCGGGAACAATTCCTTGCCGAATTAGAACCCCGCATGCGACCAGACACGGTGCGCATGCGGGGTTTTTTCATGCCGAGACAGAACGATTGTCGCACTTACGAGTCTGCCTAGACCTGGGTCCCGTTTCCAACAAGCTGGTTGCACGCCAGGTGTTGATCCAGGATCTGTCGCGACTCACGGAGGTAATTGGAGAAAACGGCGAGCCGGTTCGTATTGCCGACATCATATTCGACGAAGACGTTGGTGCATTCGACGAACTATGTGTCTCGCTCGCGAAAGCCACAGAGTACGCGTTAACCCTTACGGACAGGTGCAACGTGAGCTCGGGTGAACTAACGCTACGGCCAAGGACGTTGCGGTTTACTGTTACTGACACGTGCGCCGAATTGGTGTCATCCGGTGGAACGCAAATCACGCCCGATAGCTACGTCGGGTTCATCTGCTGCGACGAGGAGACTAGCGAATCATCGAGTGAAGTAAGCACGCAAGTGACGAGTACCAGTAGCGAGAGCTCGATTACGGAAACGTCGAGCCAGAGCCCGCTGTCGATGACAAGCATATCGACCAGCTCCATCTTCAGCTCGCATACAACGACAAGTGGTTCAAGCCAAAGTACCGTCAGTTCACCCAGGTCGACACCTAGCTTTACGAGCAAAAGCAGTGCTAGTTCGTCGAGTAGTTCGACACGTGTTGCGCTGGAATCGAGTACCAGTGCCGCTGAACTTGAATCGACAACTTCTCTATCCACGAAGGCCCAACAAGTGAGTAGTTCGAGCGAAAGCTTTACTTCATACAGTACTTCCAGCCGTAGCTCGCAGAGCACAACTAGCGTTACGTTTACGTCGGCCAGCAGCTCAATTGAAGCCAAGTCAACTACTAGTTCAGTATCGTCCGCAAGCAGCGTGAGCAGCTTATCAAGTCCGAGTAGCTCGCTTCAAAGCGGATCGATCTAAGGAGACCAGTCATGACAGAATCAGAACAGGCAGTTGTCGATGCAAAGGAACGTCTAGGGCAAGAGCAGGCGTCGCAGCGACGTCCGCTGCGTAGGTCGCTGTTGTCAGACGATCAAATCACGGGTCTGTACCACAAGGAGCTGGATCGGCTTAATCCGCTGGCTATCGCGCTGGCCGAGACGTGTCATCGGCTGAATATCGTTCCGTCGCGGCCGTACCCACCTCGGGCGCACGACAATGCTCCGCAAGTGGACATCGGCGGTGTGG
>JAAXHB010000456.1 GCA_012271125.1 Actinomycetota bacterium
CCCCAATGTCGATCCTAAGGTGCTTGAAGCCCGTCTTGAGCAGAGGGCGCGAGAGCGTGTGCTGGGGTTGTCCGTGCATGAGGGGATTATCGGGGATCGTGATGAATGGTTGTGGCAGCGTGCCCGCGAGCTGGCCGCCGAGTTCAACTTACCGTTGCCCGGCAAGTTGGCTTGGTCCGACCGGCAGTATTCCAGCTTGGGGTGGACTAGGGGTGGGTGGGGTGAAAATGCGCGGATCACTTTGTCTACCAAACTGCTCTTTCACCCCCACTACGACATCGAGCACACCCTGTTCCATGAACTGGCGCATCTCGTGCACCGCGATCACAGTCCTGCCTTTCGCGACGTGGAAGCCCGTTTTCCACTGGCCGATAAAGCGGATGGGTTTGAGCAGGCATTGGATGAACATCGGATAAGTTTCCG
The DNA here is from genome assembly GCA_012271125.1 of Actinomycetota bacterium. Classification (GTDB taxonomy): domain Bacteria; phylum Actinomycetota; class Acidimicrobiia; order Acidimicrobiales; family Aldehydirespiratoraceae; genus JAAXHB01. The sequence goes on from JAAXHB010000456.1 coordinate 424, forward strand.
GGAGGGCATGCGCCCCCTCAAGATGCACTTGGCCAAGCACACGGAGGCCAACACTCAGCACGGCAGTTGGGGTTCAATCGTGGGCCATGACCCGCAACGCTACTCGGAACGAATGACGTCGTTGCTGGCAGAGGTGGCTGCAGTGATCCCTGAGTCCAATGTGCGCGACTTGATGGACGAGATGGTCGACGCTTACAACAAGTGGGTAACGAGACAGCCTGGCACGTCCCTGAGCCTGCGCCCCGAATGGGCGGGTGCGTCCCGCTGGGGCAGCTTCGATGCGTTGATGCACGAGTTCAACGAAACCCTCATGTCGGCCTCGGCGACAGCACGTCGGTTCCCCGAGTGGAGCACGGAACTGAATCGCTTTTTACGTGACGAGGACTACCCTCCGTTCACCATACGTCCCACATCGGGTGTAAAGGTCGAGGACCTAATCCCAAGCGATGTCCTAAACGACCCGAACCCTCTTGCACGCGAGTGGGTAAGTGCGCGGGTAACACGCTTCCACGGCAGTTCCGCGGAGGGTCCACTGGTGGACGAGACGGGGGTCAGAATAATGTTGGACCCTGAAGTGAAGATGATGGTCGATTACGAAGACCGTGGGTTCCTGCAAGGCGACCTCCAGTGGAACGTGATTGCCCGTGGGCCGGACACTTGGCTACTGAAGGTCTCACCCGGCCCAGTGAGGTCGGGTTCTTCCGATCCGGTGCCCGTGGCCTTCAGTCCAACGAAACTGGTGCACCCTCCAACCGCAGCGTCTACCGGTCCCGCGCGACCCTACGGGTGGCAGATCAAGGGTGCGCAAAACTTTCTCAAAGATCACGCCCTATATAAGGGTCACGAATTGTTGAGCCGTATCTTGTCAAGCCCCGAAGCTCTTGACAAGTTCGCTGCCGATGAGGTGACCCGCCGTGGGATCGTGGAAGCCCATGAACGGCTTAGTGCGATCATCGCTTCCGACCCTCGGTTTGAGCAGGCCACGTTCGCTCCCGGGGTGTTCGAACAGTGGGTTGGAGCTCACAGTCAGCCGTCGGGGTGGGGGGCGCAACCTGTTCCGCCGGGGGTTGAAATGTCTCAAAGTGGCATACCCGAGCTGTGGACTATCAACGCGCTACCGACCATTGCGCAGAACCCGTCGACGGCGTTTGCTTCCGATGCGTTCGAGGGCACGCACATTATCAACGATTTTGTTTTGAACGGGCGTGTGGCCCCCACAGGCTGGGCGGGTCATAACAGTGTCGACCGTGAGTTCTTGCGTGAAGTGG
>JAAXHB010000457.1 GCA_012271125.1 Actinomycetota bacterium
CCATTACTCTTACTATGTTACGACTTATCTTTCTTATCAGAAAGAGCGACGGGCGATTTGTGCACACTTAAAACCAATTTCAAAAATTTATTCTAAAAAATTTTACTATTAAGTCCACTTTCAAATGAAGTTACATTCAAAATCCAAAAAAATAAATAATGTAGCCCATTTCTTCTTTATTATAAACTGCACTTTGACTTGACGTAAAAACTAAAATTAAAAAGCAAACTACCAAATTCTCAAAAGTTTGCTGACGACAGAAGTATACAAACATATAAATAAAGTAAAATAAAACGCGGATTATCAATTATAGAACAGGCTCCCCTAAAAGGATATAAAGAACCGCCAAGCTTTTTAGGTTTCAAAAATTTACTACCTTAGAAAAAAAATTCAAATCTAAATAATGGGGTATCTAATCCCAGTCTCAAAACAGACCTAAAAAACAATAAAAAAGAAAACAGAAAACTAAATAATAAATATTTTTATTTTACCAAAAAATAAAAAATTATTTTCTCAAATTTATAAAATTAAAAATTTAATTTAATCCGAATACTTTAATTTGAAATAAATGTATAACCGCAGCAGCTGGCACACAATTAGCTATTCCTATCTTTAATCTCTGTAACTAAAACTATTTATTAAACAAAATTAACCACTGAAGCTACCCTAAATATCTCCATTAAGGAAAAAAGAAAAGTTAGTAAACTTAAATTCTCATGTGAATAGTTAAAAAAACCAAAAAAAATCCAAAGCCAAAAATAATAGAAGAGAAATCTCATTTTTGGGGTATGAACCCAACAGCTTAAATTTTAGCTTACTCTATTACAAAATCTCAGTAATAATACTCCTTTTAAGCTGCAATTAAATATTGTTAATCAACTACAAGACTTAAAAAGAATGTTCATCAGAATACAAAACTAACAACAAGGAAAAAATATAACCCTGCACCAAACAAATTCCAAACTCAAAAACAAAATAAAATAACTCAACAAAAAATAAAAAAAAACCAGAACTAAAGCTCAAAGAAAAAATAGAACCCACTAAATAAGTCCCAATCAAACCAATAACAATATGACCAGCACCCATATTAGCAGCCAATCGCACAGATAAAGTAATAGGACGAACACCAACCCTAACAGTCTCAACCAAAACTAAAAAAGGATTTAAAAAAGAAGGAGCACCAGAAGGTAAAAAATGAGACAAAAAACCAACTGGCCTTCAAAATAAACTAGACAACAACAAACTAAACCACAAAGGAACAGCCACAGAAAAAGTAATAACTAAATGGCTAGTCCCACTAAAAACATATGGCACCAACCCTAAAAAATTAAAAAAAACTAAAAAAAAGAAAAACAAAACAATAAAATAAGAAAATCCACGAATATTTCCTCCAATACTATTACAACCTTGAGGCCACAAATAACTGAAAATTAAAGAAAAAAAAACATAAATACGATTTTCACCCAACCAAAAAAATCTAACTAAAAA
>JAAXHB010000458.1 GCA_012271125.1 Actinomycetota bacterium
AAGCTCAACATCGGGCTGCTCTGCTCGAAGTCCTTTGATGACTCTCTGTTTGAGGAGCTTTTTGAGGTTAAGTACGGCTTGCCCGCCCACACGATTGAGAAGATGAACATCAAAGGCGTATTTCAAATCTGGACCAAGGACGGCGACTACCACGAAATCAACCTGAAGGAATGCCACGCCTGGACTCGCGAGGGTTGTCATATGTGCCCGGATTTCGCAGCCGAGCACGCTGACATTTCCACTGGTGGCATTGGCGAGCTCACCGATTGGACGCTAACAATTGTTCGCACAGAGCTGGGTCGTGCCATCATCTCAGCAATGGTCGACGACGGTGTCATCGAAACCCGCCCAGGTGACGACGACCCCGGTGCTATTGCGCTGATGCACAAGCTCGCCGCCAAATCCCGCGCCCGCTGGCCCGAATGGGCCGACCCAACCCCAAAGGAGACAAGATGAAGATTGAGTTTTGGGTAGACCCCCTTTGACCCTGGTGCTGGGTGACGGCTCGTTGGGTCGTCGACGAAGTGAAACCGGCACGGGACTTGGACATCCTCTGGCAACCAATCAGCTTGATGTTCAAAAACAACCCGCCTGAAGACTCCGACTACTACGAAGGCTCATACTTCACTCACAGACTGATGCGAGTCATGGAATCACTCAGAGCCAAAGAAGGCGACGCAGCCATAAAAGACCTCTACTGGGAATACGGACGACGCCTCCATCACGACCAGCAACGCCCATTCGACCCAGCCGACGCCCTCACAGCCATAAACGCCGACCCCTCCCACGCCGCCGCCTTCGACGACAACGCCTGGGACGACGAAATACGCACAAGAATGAACCAAGGCCTAGCCCTGTGCGGCGACGATGTCGGCACTCCGATAATCGCCTTCGAAGACAACGAAGGCACAAAGCAGGGCTATTTCGGACCAGTCATCACCAGAGTCCCACCAACCCAAGACGCAATAGCAATGTGGGATGCTCTCGTAGCAATGATGAACGTCAAGGGCTTCTGGGAGCTAAAGCGCACCCGCACCGAACGCCCCGAATTCGGCACCAGACCCGCATAGCCCAACAACTAACCCTGTATAGTTGTACGCGCTGCCTGCGGGCGGTAATCGTTGCTTGCCTGGATTCAAAGCATGGAGGTCTAGTGCGGAGCCAACACGTAGCGAAAAGCCCTAGACGCTCCAAACGTATCGTCGCGTCCCTCCTTGCGGTGACGATTATCTCACTCGCCGGCCCCGCAACCCCCGCACAAGCCACCCAACACGACCTCGAAGGCGTCCCCACCTGGGCTTCCGGTGAAGTAAACGACCTCAATAACGCAGGCACTTTCGAAGGAACCCTCGCCCAAGACGGCTGCACAGCCGGCCAGTTCTGCCCCACCCAAGAAGTCCCGCGTTGGCAAGCCGCGGTCTGGATGGTTCGAGTCCTCGACAACGGCGTCGAACCCACCCTCGGCCCCGTCCGCCGCTTCTCCGACATCACCGCCGCCCACCCCTTTGTCGCCCACATCGAACGAGCCGCCGCACTCGGCGTCACCCAAGGCTGCGG
>JAAXHB010000459.1 GCA_012271125.1 Actinomycetota bacterium
GCTTGAGTCTCTACCGCCGGTGCGCTCATGTATTTAGCCGGTGGCTTGGCGGATGACGTTTAGTGCGCTGCCCGCTTTGAACCATTCGATCTGGTCTTGGTTCATCGTGTGGGTGGTTTCAAAAGTCCAGGTTTCGCCGTTTTGGGGTGTGACTTCAACGGTGATTGGTTGTCCGGGGGCGAGCTGGTTCAGGTTGCGCACGGCAAGGCGGTCGTTTTCTTTGATGCTGTCATAGGAGGCAGGGTCGGCGAAGGTAAGGGCGAGGACGCCTTGTTTCTTGAGATTTGTTTCATGAATGCGGGCAAAACTGCGGGCTAGGGCTAAAACGCAGCCCCTGAAGCGTGGTTCCATGGCGGCGTGTTCACGGCTTGAGCCTTCGCCGGTGTTGTGGTCGCCGATGAATGCCCAGCGTTGGCCGGCTTGGTGGTATGCCTTGGCGATTTCTGGTAGGGGTTCGATGTTGTCGGTGAGTTGGTTTTTGCCGTGTCCGGTGTCGTAGCTCTGCCCGTCATTTATGACATCGTTGGCACCGTCATTATTGTCGTCATCGTTATTGCCATCGTTGTTGTCGTCGTTGTTGTTAAAGGCGTTGACAACTCCCAAATAGAGGTTCCCGGAGATGTTTTCCAAGTGCCCTCGGTAGCGCAGCCACGGCCCGGCAGCGGAAATGTGATCGGTGGTGCATTTGCCCTTGGCTTTGGCAATGACGACAAGGTCTTCGTAGTCATTGCCGTCCCACGCAGGAAACGGCTCGAGCAGCTGCAGGCGCTCTGAGCTGGGAGAAACGCTGACGGTCATGTCCGAGGCGTCTTCGGGAGGGGCGATGAAGTTGTCGGTTCCCTTGGCGAAGCCAGCCTCGGGCAGCTCGACGCCAACGGGTTCTTTGAGGGCGACTTGCTCGCCGTGTTCGTTGGTGAGCGTGTCGGTGACGGGGTCGAAGTCGAGGGTGCCGGCCAGGGCGAGGGCGATGACGGTTTCAGGGCTAGTGACAAAGGCAAGGGTGGCGGCGTCGCCGTCGTTGCGTTTGGGGAAGTTGCGGTTGTAGGAGGTGACGAT
>JAAXHB010000460.1 GCA_012271125.1 Actinomycetota bacterium
CAACCAAGTTGCTCCCCAACTCAGGATCAACCACCCCCCTGAGCAACCCAGTGACTTCCTCAACCGAAGGTGCCGTAGCAGTAGGCACACGCTGATGCTACCGTGATGGCATGATCTCCCTTACAGATGCCGCCGCCACCAAGGTCTCGGAGCTAATCAACGCCGAAGACGAAGCCGGCCTCGCCCTGCGAGTCGCCGTGCGCCCCGGCGGATGCTCCGGCTTTTCCTACGAGATGTATTTCGACAGCGATTTCGCCGACGACGACCGCACCCATACCTTCGGCGAAGTCCAAGTCGTGGTCGACGCTTCCTCAGCCTCGCTGCTCGAAGGTGCCACTTTGGACTACGCCGACGGCCTCCAGCAAGCCGGCTTCTCTATCGACAACCCCAACGCACAACGCTCCTGCGGCTGCGGCCAAAGCTTCTGCTAAAGACGAATTCGGTGTTCGTACATATGTTGATAGTGGGGGAGTAGCTCGCTAACAGCGTCCTGCACACGCTGCGGCGCATCCTCAAACACGACTGGCTTCGTCGGCTGCGGCTTCAACCCATCTGAAGCTCGCAGGTTCGCATGAAACGAACCCCCATCCCACCAGGAAACCTCAGCGCGATCCCCCGGCTCCCACGTCAGCGCCTCCGGTAAGAACTCCAATCCCACAGCCTCACACCAAGCCTTCACCATCTCCGCCGGACGAGTCACCAAATCGTCGCTCTCAACAACCGGCGGCACCCGCCCCTGCCTCTCACACACATAATCAAACAACCGGCGCTGCGGCTCAAAGCCCGTCTCTTCCAGCACAAAATCCGGCCAATGCTTATACATAGAAGACAGCGTCTTCAGCGGATGTCGTATCAAAAAGCTGTGCGTGAACCGGTCAAAAAACTCATCACCCCAGAAATAATCCAAATACATAGGGAAGTCCTTCATAAACACAGGCCCCTCTGCAATAGCCGCCTGCACCTCAGCCCAACGTGAATCAAAAGTAAGCCCCGGTGTGCGCACCGACTCACCCTCTACATACCGAGGCCAATCCGGTGCATCACCCTGATACCAAACCTCCCCAAAAGGCTCATGAAACACGGTGATGTCGCCGCGCATGATCATCATCCAGCCAAACGCCGTCGACGCCGACCTAGGCACCGCCCACAGCGCCACGATCTTTCGTTCGCCCACTTCAGACACCTACTTCAGCGTCCCCAACAGATGCCCATACCCCACCGCCGCCGTCAAATTCAAATGCCGCAACATCGCCCAATACAACGCAAAATCCG
>JAAXHB010000461.1 GCA_012271125.1 Actinomycetota bacterium
CCCCGCAGGTGACCGACTTGTTGTTGGAGTTTCCGGCGGCAAGGTTTCCGGAGAGCGAATTCAGGGCAGTGTTATCGGTCCCGCCGGTGATTGGCTTTACCGCTATCCCGATGGTTCAATGCACCTAGATGTCCGCCTCACAATTCGAACCGACGACGGCACGGACATTTTGATGCAATACGAAGGCAAGATTTACTCCGACGGCAACCCTCGTTCGGCGCCGACGTTCTTGACAAGCACAGATGGTCCATATGCGTGGCTGAACTCAATTCAGGCCGTGGGAATTGGCGATATGTACGACGGCAGCCTTAGCTATGAGGTGTACGAGCTGCTCTAGGTCTAAGCCGGCGTCGGCGCATGCGCTGGCGTTTCCTGAGCCGTATTGAGTCTCGGTGTTAGCATCCGCGTATGGCTGCACCTGCGCTCAACATTGAGCCCCTAGACGCAACATTTGGGGCTTGGGTTCACGATATTGAGCTTCGCAACATTGATGACAAGACCTTTGAGGCGCCGCACGAGACTTGGCTTGAATACGCGCTACTGCTGTTTTCTGGCCAGTTTTTGACACGAGACGAGCAAGATATTTTCGCCAATCGTTTTGGCAATCTTGAGTTCAAGGCTGCGCCAATTTCTAATGTAGGCAAAGACGGCAAGGTTCACCATCAATCCCAAGACGATCTAGTGAAATCGCTAAAGGGCAACTGGGGTTGGCATCACGACAGCACCTATATGCCGCCGCAGGCGAAGGGAGCAGTGTTTACCGCTGAGTTGGTGCCCAAGAGCGGTGCCGACACAGGCTGGGCCGACATGCGAGCGGCATATGACGCGTTGTCGGAGGCCGACCGTGAGTTTGTTCACACTCATCAGGCCCATCATTCGCTCAATTACAGCCAGGGCCGGCAGGGCTATTTGCCAAAGAAAAAGGACGACGGCGGCTATGGGCTTTACGGCTATCACGACATGGAAGTGTCGCTGCGGCCAATGTTTAAGGTGCACCCTGAGACCGGTCGTACCAATTTGTTGGTTGGCCGTCATG
>JAAXHB010000462.1 GCA_012271125.1 Actinomycetota bacterium
AGCAATCACGACGTACTCCTCGAGCTGCGCAACGGTGCCGGCACCCTGATGGCGACCAAGACGGTTTCGGCGATTACCCGGTGGCAGCGGTTCGACATCAGTGGGCAATCGACCGACACCTCGATGTCTCTACGTGTCTACCCGACGACGTCTGGAACCGGCGAGGTGGAGATGTTCGGCGGCCAACTGGAGATTGGTCTCGCGGTCGGTGCGTACGTCAAGACTGCCGGCGCAACCCGCCAGGCCGACGCGTCTCAGCTGTCGTACGAGTACAACGCCGGCGAAATCGAGCACGACAAAGCGACGTGCGATATCACCTTCACGATGTTCGAGGACAGCTGGACCCCGGACCGTATGCTAGTCCAGCTTGTTGACCCGGCTGGGCCGCAGACCAAGTACCAGAGCTTCGTTCGGTCAACACGGACCAACCGGTTCCAGGTGACCAATGACAGCGGCAGCGCGATTGGCACACAGGACGGCGCGTCGCCGATGAACTTCAGCAGGGAATCGGTGCTCCGCAACGTGTGGGACTGTGCAACCGGCGCCACCGGTCTGCCGCAGCATGGTGCGAACACCTTCGCCGTGCGCCAGAGGCACCGCGACGCGTCCATCGACAACTCAGCGGCATCCGCCACCGCCACCGGAGCTATCACCAACGACAGCAACAAGATTGTCATCGGCAGCGACCGAAGCGGCCTGCTTCCGGCGTACGCCATCATCAAGAAGGTTGAGTGGTGGAACATCGCCCTCGGCCTGCAGGGGAACTAGGGATGATGTTTGAGCCAGCACCACTTACTCAGCACCGAGACGTCATGGAGCTGTACCTTGATGACACCTCGCAGGAGTTCACCATGCCCAACGAAGACAGTGGAGTGCACGACTTGACCGGCGACTCGCGATATCTGTTCGTGCAGCTGCAGACGTTGCAGGGCACGGTGAAGGAGCGCCGCGTCGCGCAGAACAGCAAGCGCGAGGGTTTGGGAGGGCGGCTCGGGAGTCGTCCCGACAACCATGACCAGCGCGTGCGCCAGCTGGAGCTCGAGCAAGCGCGACACGACTACGCGAAGCTCGAGCAGCGCCTCGAAAAGGTGGAGGGCAACTTCACCCGCATGCTGATGATTGTCTCGCTCATCGCGTTGGCCATCGGCGGTGCGGCATCAAAGCTCATCATCCCATGACCGGCGTGCTCGCCATCGCCGGCCTGGCCAGCACTGTTGGTCTTGCCATCTACGCCATCATCACCACGCGCAAGGCGTGGTCTCTGGATATCGAGCGCGAGCAACTCGATGCCAAACTCGGGCTCACTAACGCGCAGCTTACGCACGCGCTAGAGTCGTTGCGTGCGCACGCGAAAGTCATCGACGAGCTCGAAGCCGAAGGAGGCCCCTGTGTCATGGACGAAGACCTGCTTACTCGCCTGCCTCCTGGCAGCATTCGTGACCTCATCGACCGCGAGCTGCGTGCGAACGAAGACAGTGTACGTTCCGGTTCCATCGGGGGCGACCGGCTTGAACACTTCGGACACGACTCCGAGACCGAGCTGGTCGAGCAGCCCCTGCGATAACCCGGCTTTGGAGTACTGCCTGGACGCGCCGAATGCGGCTCTGCTATTCAAGTTCCTCCGGCTCGACCGGTTATTCAAAACCAAAGTGGACAACCTCTGCCG
>JAAXHB010000463.1 GCA_012271125.1 Actinomycetota bacterium
GGTTCGGGTTGCGGGGGTTCAACCGTGTCGGCCTCGTCATCCGGTGCGCGGAATCCAAACTCCTCATAGAGCTGTTTGCCGCTGAGTTTCAAGCCAATTTCTGCCAGGGTCTTGGCAACTTGGGCTCGGCTGACCGGGTCCATGTCCCTGGAGACCTGCACCACAAGACGCGGCGGAGACGCCCCGGTGAAGCCGTTGAACTGGACGAAAGGCCGCGAAACATCACGCCTAAATGCCTTCTCGAACGCCTTGGCATCGCTGCGCACGAGACTGAATTCCCGGTTCTCGTGGACCTTGCCCAGCGCGAACGAACCCGGGCCTCCAGAATCTGTCGTGAGCGTGGCGCCGTTGACCAGCTTGGACATCTCCGAGTTGCACATCGTGTAGACCGCCGGGTGGAGCTCGGCGTTGGAGCCAGCCATCTCGCGGGCCCACATGACCTCGATGGAGCAGTCGCTGGGGATGGTCGCGTGCCCGTCCTCGCCGATGTCTTCCACCGCGGCGTCCAGGATGGCCCGCGCGGTCTTGCCCGCGTCCTCGCTGTACTTGGCGATGACCATGGGAATGCCGAACTTCTCCATGGTGACAATCCAGTCGCGAATCGACATGCGCTTGAACAGCGCGTACCAGGCAAGCGTGCGCATAAGGCCGGCCCGGGCAAGCTTGGTCCCACGCTGCCGCGACACGACCCACTTGGCCGGCGAAAGCAGGTCGCCCGTGAAGTCGGTGTTGCTGTTGAGCAAGCGTAGCTGGTCGGTGACCGTGTCGTAGACAAAGCGCCGCTCAGGCACGTTGATGAACGAGTCCGGCCAGAACAAACCCTGGCGAAAGCGCCAGATGATTTCCGAGCAGGCAAAACCAGGGAACGTATTGTTGACCTGGTGCTCGACCATCTCGTCGAAGTTGGTGCTGTCCGTGAGGTGTTCGCGCAGCGCGTCTGCGGCATCATCGCTCGCCGCCTGGTCGCCACCGATGCCCGGCAGCACGACAATGGTCTTGCCCGCTACCGCGCGGTTGCGACCTTGCTGAAGCGAGCGCAGGTGCCCATCGTTTTCCAGGAGGTCGTCGAACAGGTCGAACATCCGCCACGGATAG
>JAAXHB010000464.1 GCA_012271125.1 Actinomycetota bacterium
TGGTGGTCGCGTGCGTACTGATCATGGTCTGTTTGCCCATCGCTATCGCCAGGTCTGTCCGCCGTCCATACTGATCTTCCAGTCCGCGATCACCCAGCGGTCGTCCGCCTTCGACACCTCCACGGTTTCAAACCGTCCGTCGAGCAGCTTTTCCCAGTTCAGCCCGAAATCCCGGCTCCGCCACAAACCACTCTGTGCCGCGGCATACACCAGATTCGGAGTCTGCTCCGAGGCCGACAAATCGTAGACCTGGTCGCCCATGAACGTGGGCACGTTGTCCCACTCCTGATTCGGTCCCACAGGCTTCGTCGAGCGCAGCAGGGCGGATGCGTGAGTGGTGCTGTAGTTGCCGCTCGCAGCCAAAGCCAATCCCTGTCGCGTTGCATGGCAAAGCACTGCGCCGCGCGCGTGGTAGTGTTCACCGAGGCGCGGATGGCTGTATTCAGTCCACTGGTGGTTGACCCTGGGATAGGCTGACGAGCGCAGCACACCCCACTGGTCCGTGGTGGCCGTGTAGATGAAGTTCGCCCCGGTCGCCTCGACTTTCGGGTGCTTGCAGACATCGACGATCTGGGCCGTCCGCTGGCCGCGGGCCTCGCGAGAAGGGAACCAGCCCGCGGTGACCCGCTTCGTTAGCGGATTTTGCCGTGCGGAGACCGGGGAGACCGTCCCGTCTCCGATAGTGGGCAAGATGTAGGGATGAAGCCAGCCATTGCTGTCGCGGTGCCTGGAGGGAATCATCACACTGGCCCGCATGCGTCTGGACGCGAAGTCTCCATGCAGCTTCCCATCCCGATAGGTGACCATCTCGGACGGGTCGTCTCCCCCGAACAGCGAGTCGGGGCTCCATGGATACACACGGAGTTCGTATGGCTGATTACCTGCGCGGACTCCAACCCACTCGACTGGAGTCCACGTATCGCCGGAGTCCTCACTCCGAAAGATCATGGGCCCTGACTGGGCAAACCAGTGGATGTGCGGGTGCGTCCACGAAATCGCTACACCAGCGGCCGACGCGGTCTCTGGAGTGTGGTCGGCCACTTTGTCCCAACTGGCCCCGCCGTCCGAGCTGCGCAGCGCCAGGTGGGTACCCCGGGGAGCGCCAACCCA
>JAAXHB010000058.1 GCA_012271125.1 Actinomycetota bacterium
GCGGTGTAGTTGCCGTGCATGCCGGGCATGCCGACGCAGAGTTCGTGTGAGTCCGGGAATGCGCCTCGTGCCATGAGGGTGGTAACGACCGGGACTTGCAGCAGTTCGGCGAGTTCGAGGAGTTCTTGGGTGGCTCGGGATTTTAGGATGCCGCCGCCGACGTATAGGACGGGGCGTTGTGCGATTGAGATGAGTTTGGCGGCTTGGGAGACAAGCTCGGTGTCGGCTTCGGTGTTGGGTCGATAGCCGGGGAGGTCCATCATCGCGTCAGTTGGAGTTTGGTAGGTCATTGCCGAGCGGGGGTTGGTCGGATCGACGATGCATTTGGGGACATCGACAAGGACGGGGCCGGGACGTCCAGTGGTGGCGATGTGAAATGCTTCGTGGATGATGCGGGGGATGTCTTGGGCTTCGGTGACTAAGAAGTTGTGTTTGGTGACCGACATGGTGATGCCGGTGGTGTCGCATTCTTGGAAGGCGTCGGTGCCGATAGCGGCGTAGGGCACCTGGCCGGTGATGCACACGACGGGCACGGAGTCCATGTAGGCGTCGCAAAGCGGGGTGACGGCGTTGGTGGCACCGGGACCGGAGGTAATCATGACAACGCCGGGGCGTCCGGTGGCGTTGGCGTAACCGGCTGCCATGTGGCCGGCACCTTGTTCGTGGCGCACGAGGATGTGACGGATCGGCGAGGCGAGGATCGGGTCGTAAACGGGCAGGATTGCGCCGCCGGGCAGGCCGAAGACGACGTCGACGCCTTGATGTTCGAGTGCTTTGACTAGGGCTTCGCCACCGTTCATCTTCATCGTGCTATCTCCGTGGGAGTGGAACGGGCCTTTTGGATCAGTAGCTGGTTGACCTTTGCGCCATCGGCTCGGCCTTTGGTTTGGCGCATTATTTGGCCGGTAAAGAAGCCTACGAGTTTTTTGGCGTCTTCGCCCTTTTTTTCGTCTTCTGCTGGGGTATTTGAGGCGTTGGCGGTGACGAATCTTTGCCATTCGGCGGGGTTTTCGGCGATTATTTGGTCTAAAAGTGTGTCAAGTTCGTCTGATTCCATGGCTTCGAAGCCGAGTTCGGCGGCGATTTCTTGTGGAGTTTGGTCGTTTTGGCACATTTGGGCTAGGACTTGTTTGGCTTGGGTGGCGCTGAGAGTGCCGGTGTGTTCGAGGTTGATTAGCTCCGCTAGGCGTTCGCCGGTGATGCAGTGCCAGTCGTCGACGGCGAGGTCGTTGACAATTCTGGTTGTGGTGAGCTCAGCGTTAGCGCCGGCGGTGACGGCTTTGATGAGTAGGTCGTCTTGGTTTCTGTCGACGACGATGTCGGCTTGATCTGGGGTTATTCCGGCTTTGGTGAGCTGGTGTCTTCGTTGCGCAGGTAGTGGCGGCAGGGTGTCGTCGATTGCTTTGATGACGGCGTCGGATGGGTTGAGGTTGATCAGGTCTGGGTCGGCGAAGTAGCGGTAGTCGTCGGCTTCTTCTTTGGAACGGCCTGCGGTGGTGCGTCCGGTTTCTTCGTCGGCGTGGCGGGTTTCTTGGCGTGGAGCCTCGTTGTTGTTGTATAGGTCGATGTGGCGCAAGGCTTCGAAGACCACTGAGCGGCGTAGGGAACGCAGCGAGTTGACGTTTTTTATTTCGCAGCGGGTGCGTAGTTCGTCTGAACCTGTAGGACGCACTGAGACGTTGGCGTCGACACGCATTGAGCCTTGCTCCATGCGAGCGTCGGATACGCCGATGGCGATGAGGATGGCTTGTAATTCACGGACGAAGGCTTGAGCTTGGTCCGCGCTGCGGATGTCGGGGCGGGTGACGATTTCCACGAGCGGGACGCCGGCTCGGTTGTAGTCGATGAGAGCGGCGGAGGCGTCGTGGATGCGTCCGCTGGTGCCGGCGTGGCTGGTTTTACCGGTGTCTTCTTCGATGTGGGCACGTTCTATGCCGATTGTGGTTTGGGTGTCGGGGAGTTGGAGATGTCCGTTGGTATTTGTGGGTTGGTCGTATTGGGAGATTTGGTAGTTCTTGGGCATGTCGGGGTAGAAGTAGTTCTTGCGGGCGAATACTGACGGGTTGATGTCGCAGTTGAGGGCTCTGCCTATGAGCATTGCGTATTCCACTGCGGTGGCGTTGACGACGGGCAGCGAACCGGGAAGGCCTAGGCAGGTGGGGCAGATGTTGGTGTTGGGTTCGTCGCCGAAGCGGTTGGCGCAGCCGCAGAAGAGTTTAGTTTTGGTGGCGAGTTCGACATGGACTTCGAGTCCGACGACTAGCTCCCAGCCTTCGGGTAGCGCAGACTCTTGGGATGACTCTTGGGCCGGTTCTTGGGTTTCGGATGGGGGCTGTTCGGGAGTCATGGGAGGTCAGGGGTCGCGGGGGCGGCGGCTTCGAGACCATCAGATTCAAGACCAGCAGATTCAAGAATGGCGGCGACCTGAAGGAGGCGAGCCTCGGAGAGTGCCGGTCCCATTATTTGGACGCCGACGGGGAGGCCGTCGTCGCCGGTGCCGAAAGGAACCGATATGGCTGGATGACCGGTGAGGTTGGAAGGGATCGTGCAGATGTCGTTGAGATACATGGCGAGGGGGTCTTGCATCTTGGCGTCGAGATCAAATGCCGTCGTAGGTGTTGTCGGGCAGATGAGGACGTCGAAGTTCTCGTAAGTGTTGGCGAATTCTTCGAGCATTATGGTGCGGACTCGCTGGGCTGTGCCGTAGAAGGCGTCGTAGTAGCCGGCTGAGAGTGCGTAAGTGCCGAGCATGACCCGACGTTTGACTTCTTCGCCGAAGCCGTTGTTACGGGTGGCGATTTGCATGTCGGCTGAGGTGGCACCGGCGACTCGGTTGCCGTAGCGCACGCCGTCGTAGCGAGCGAGGTTGCTGGAGGCTTCGGCGGGAGCGATCAGGTAGTAAGCGGAGAGGCCGAGGCGCACCGACGGGACAGACACTTCGTCTATGTGGGCACCTGAGGATTCGAGCACGGCGATGGCTTCTTTGGTGCGCGCTAGGACATCGGCTGCCATGCCTTCAAGCGGGGTGACGCCTTTTGTCGGGGTGCCAGATAGCTCTGCGATGACGCCAACACGCAAGCCGGAGATGTTGGTGTTAGTTCCGGTGCTCGTGTCAGTGCCTGCGGTAGTGGCAGTGCCGGCGCTCGTGGCGTCGGCACCATCATTATCGTTGGCAAGGGACGTGGAGTCGAGCGGGTCGTAGCCGGCGATGGCTTCAAACAATGCGGCGGTGTCGGCAACAGTGCCGGCGATGGGGCCAATCTGATCAAGCGACGAGGCAAACGCCACCAGTCCGTAACGGGAGACTCGTCCGTAGGTGGGTTTGAGGCCGACGACTCCGCACAGCGCCGCGGGTTGGCGCACCGAGCCGCCGGTGTCTGAGCCAAGAGCGAGAGGTGCGAAGTCGGCAGCGACCGCGGCAGTTGAGCCGCCGCTTGAGCCGCCGGGAACTTTGCTCAAGTCGTGGGGGTTGCGGGTCGGGCCGAAGGCGGAGTTCTCGGTGGAGGAACCCATGGCGAACTCGTCGAGGTTGGTTTTGCCGATGATGACCGCGTCGGCAGCTCGGGCTTTCTTGACTGCGGTGGCGTCATAGGGCGGATGCCAGCCTTCGAGCATTTTCGAGGAGCAGGTGGTAGGGATGCCTTTGGTGCAGAGGTTGTCTTTAAGGGCAAGGGGAACGCCGGCGAGTGGACCGACAGGTTTGCCTGCGGCGACGGCGGCGTCGATGGCGTCGGCTTGTTCGAGGGCTTGGTCTGCGGTGACGAGGTTGAAAGCGCCGATGGCGTCGTCATGGGCGGCGATGTGAGCTAGGTGTTCTTCTATGACAGAGCGTGCACTGCGGGTGCCGGCAGCGACGTCGGCAGCGATTTGAACAGCGGTGGACTTTGGGGGCGGGGACGTCATGAAGTATGTCAGGGGGCTTCGCCGAGCAGGGGTGGGACGACAAAACGATTTTCGGCAACTTCGGGGGCTTGGGACAGCACGTCGTCACGATTTAAAGAAGCGACGACTTCATCTGCGCGCATGACGTTTTTCAAGGTGCTTGATGGTTTTAAGGTGCTTGATGGTTCTGAGGTGCTTTGGTCGGTGGGCTTGACATGGGCGACGTCTAGGGCTTCGACGTCGGCGGCATGGTCTAAGACCGCACCGAGTTGAGCGGTTAGGCGGTCTAGCTCGCTATCGCTAAAGGACAGGCGCGCAAGGGTGGCAACGTGTGCGACTTCGTCTCGCGAAATGCGTTCTGGCACTAGGTCAGGCTAAAAGAAAAGCGCCCAATAAAGAGGTGGAACAGAGTTGGCTAGGAGAGTTCAACCTCGCTGCCGAGAGCGACTAGCTGCTCAGGATCGGGACTCATAGCGGTGATCGTGTCGCTGTCGCTGAGACCGCCACGAATCACTACAAAACCTCGAGCTTCGAGATGTTCAACGGCTTGAGACACGGTAAGGCCAACAACGTTGGGAAGGATTACCACGGCTGCACCCGATGAAACGATGATCGTGACCGATGCCCCTGGATCGACACTTGTTCCGCTGGGAGGATCAAAGCCGATGACGGTGCCTGCGGGCTGAGACGAGGGAACCTCCGAAAATGCCTCCGGAAACAAGCCGGCGTTCACCAGGGTCTGCTGTGCGGTTTCGGCGAAGCTGTCAGACGGGACGACTGGGACGATCAGATCGGGCGGGCCGGTGGAGATGAGTAGCCCGACCGGAGTGCCGGTGGCTAGTTCGAAGGTGCCTTCGGGTGCGTCCACACCAACCACGAAACCGGTGGGCACGGCTGGATCGGGGATCGGCACTTCGTTTTCCACATCTAGGCCGGTGGCTTCGATTATTTCGGTTGCCTGTGCGGGGGTGAGGCCATAAACGCTGGTGTTGCTAGGGATCGGGATGAGTGGCTCGCCTAGTGATACCGACAATACGAGAACGGGTGTGCCGTTGCGGTTGGAGTTATCGGGTTGGGCGGCTACCACCTCTCCCCTATTGCTTGCCTCGGTTCGCACCAGGATCACCTCAGGATGCCAGCCTTGGGCTAAGGCGGCTTCAATGGCGGTGCTTTGGGTTTCGCCGATGACGTTGGGTACCGACGGTGCCGGAGTGCGGTCGATCAGCGAAACGATGCCGATTGTTCCGGCGATAGCAACGACGAGTGCTGCAAGCAACATGCGGCTGCGCCGGCGGGCTCTAGCAGCTCGAGCGAGTGAGGTTTTCTCGCCAAAGATTGGTTTGCCCTTGTCGTCGAGATAAGGGGCGTCGGTGCCTTCATAAGGGATGTGTCCAATTGAGTCATGAACGGTGGTGGAGCTGGGGTGCCTAGTTCGGGCTGTCTCTTCTGAAGAGTCGCTAGATGTGTCCGGCTTGGCAACGTCGCCGCTGAAGGCACGGATTGACACGCCCACAAGCGGCAACGGCTCTGGACGTGACATGAGCCCAGCCATGCCGAGCAAGTCCTTGACAAGTTCGCTGGCAGTAGGACGTTCTGTCGGGTCTTCGGCAACGGCTCGCTCAAGCACGTAATACAGCGAGCCGAGCTGGTCTTGGGTGCCTAAAACATTCTTGGTAACGGATTCAGGCTCTGGTTCTTGGCCAGTGACGGCTTCATTTATTGCTAGGGCGAGGCAGTAAATGTCGGCTGGTGCACCAGGGGTTTCGCCGGCGCGTCATTCAGGGGCTTGATAACCACCGGTTGGTGCCAACCCAAAAGAGCTCAGAGCATGGGAAATGCCGAACCCGCCTAAACGCAGCCTGCCCTCAAGGTCAAAACGCAAACATGTTGGATCGATGCCCTTGTGCGCCAAATCCCTGGCGTGCAAATACTGAAGCGCACGGGCTGCTTCGAGCCCAACCGCTAGGCCTTGTGACGGGCTGAGGCGGCGACCAGCTTTG
The DNA here is from genome assembly GCA_012271125.1 of Actinomycetota bacterium. Classification (GTDB taxonomy): domain Bacteria; phylum Actinomycetota; class Acidimicrobiia; order Acidimicrobiales; family Aldehydirespiratoraceae; genus JAAXHB01. Next base: position 5,883 of record JAAXHB010000058.1, read on the forward strand.
GGCATCTGACGCAAGTTCCCGCCCGTTGCGAACTCCGTAGCGAGATAACACATTGGCTCACGTGCCGAATCATGGAACGCCAAAATGTTCGGATGCGCCAACGTTGACGCAATAGCTGTGGCTTCTTCGAAAGCTTTAATAAAGTCAGGGTTTGTTGACAGCTGAGCCGAGAATACGTTGAGCACCACACGCCTATTCAGCACAACATCATCGGCTGCTAACACGACAACATTGCCCGACGTGCTAATCCAGCCTGCTAACTCATAACGCCCCGCAAACAGCTCCTTGGTGCCCGTCTTCACACTCTCACGCTAGAGCACTAATTCATTTGAAAATGGGAGTTCACTTACGGGCCTCAGTTGCGAAAGCTTTTTTCTGCTCCAGAGCGGCTTAACGCTTCGAGCCTGCGTTCCGTCTCTTCCTTCAGACCTACCCAGTCTCTCGCTACCGCTCAACGTCACAGAAAAAACTTTCCAACTTCGCCCTTACCAATCTTCAAGCCCGCCAGACCAACTCCCAACCATCTCCCAAGCTCGCTTCTACACCGTCTATATCCCTCGGTAGGTTGACCCTGTGAAGGCGAGGGTTTTGATTGGGGTGTTGTTGGTGGTTGGGGCATTGATCTGGGTGGGAGCGGTGTTGCTTGGGGACGATGGATCAGGGGATGTGACGATTTCGGCGAATGAAGCTGTCAACGCGGTGTATCCGGGGCGAGGTGATGAGGTGTTGCAACAGTCTCGAGTTGGCGTTGATTTGGATGCTCGCTATCAGCTGGTTTCTCTAGTTGTGTATCCCAGTGATGGTCAACGTGATGGAGTTGATGTGACCGTGGCGTTACGGCATTCCACGGGTTTGAACCTTTGGGAGTTCATCCCTGGGGAGGGTCAGCCGATTCAGGCACTGTCGCCGGACACGAACTGCGCGACCGCTACCTATGCGCCGATAGCACAACCCTCAGAGACTGAGACCTTTAGCTGGTGCTTTGAGGTGTCCTAGTCGGGGTGGAGGAGTTTGGTGAAAGCGGGTTCGTCGAGGATAGGGATGCCGAGTTTGGTGGCTTTTTCGACTTTGGCGGGCGAGGCGTCGTCGCCGGCAACCATGAGAGTTGTTTTGCTTGAAGGTGAGCTTTGGGCCTTGCCGCCGCGGGAAACTATGGCGTGTTTGGTTTCGTCACGATTAAAGCCTGCGAGTTTGCCTGAGACCACGATTGACATGCCTTCGAGAGTCTGAGCGACGTTGGCATTGGCGGCTGCGACTTCAGCGGTCATGCGAACGCCGGCATCGCGGAGGCGTTGCAGCAGCTCCTGAGATCGGGGCTGTCTGAGCCATTCGTGAACGGCTTCGGAAATGATCGGGCCAAGGCCATCGATTTCGGAAAACTCCTCCACTGAAGCTGCGAGTACGGCGTCCATGTCGCCAAAAGACTCAGCGATTAGCTCGGCAGTGGTGAAGCCGACCTCCGGGATACGCAGGGCGAACAGCAGACGTTGCAGGGGCTGAGATTTGCTTGCCTCAATAGCGGTGCGCAGGTTGTCGACCGAAATCTTGCCAAAACCTTCTAGCTCACCGATCTTGTCGTAATCAAGTGAGTACAGGTCGGCGATGTCGGATATGAGCCCCAGTGTCACGAAACGGTCGACGTTGCGTTCTCCGAGTGCCTTGATGTCCATCGCGCCGCGGCTGACATAGTGCTCGATGCGGCCACGAATTTGACGAGGGCAGTCGTAGTTGACACAAAAGGTCGCTGAAGCGTCTTCGGGGCGGATGAGCTGCTCTTGGCAGATCGGACAGTTGCTGGGGAAGACCCATTCTTTGGCGTTTTTGGCACGAGCTGACAAGACCGGGCCGACGACTTCGGGAATGACGTCTCCGGCACGGCGCACGATGACCGTGTCGCCGACTCGGACGTCTTTTTCGGCGACCTGGTCGGCGTTATGCAGCGTCGCGGTGGTAACGGTGACGCCTGAGACGAACACCGGCTCTAGGTAGGCAAACGGGGTGGCTTGCCCGGATGGGCCGATGGAGACCTTTATGTCGAGCAGCTTGGTGGTGCGCTCCTCGGGTGGGAGTTTGAAAGCCACAGCCCAGCGGGGGGCTCTTGAATCTGCGCCGAGAGCTTGTTGTGTTGTGAGATCGTCGAGTTTGACGACGATGCCGTCGAACTCATAGTCAAATGCGTGACGGTCTTTGGCATATTTGTCTATGTATTTCTCGACAGCGTCGAGGTTTTTGAGACGTTGGCAGTGCTCATTAACGGGAAACCCCAGCTCGGCGAGCCATGACATCGAATCATGATGCGAAGTGAGCTCGGGACTTCCTTCTGCTACTCCAACTTGATAAGCCCAGAACGACAAGTGCATCTCGGCTGCAGCTTGTGAGTCGACACGGCGTAAGGCACCAGCGGTAGTGTTGCGAGGGTTGACATAGGTGCGCTTGTCGGCGGCTTTGGCGGCTTCGTTTAGCTGGTTGAAAGTTGAGAGCTTTAGGTAGACCTCGCCTCGGATTTCAAGGGTTGCCGGCGGATCTGTTGTCGTCAATTGCTTGGGGATGTCTGTGATAGTGGCGACAGTGTGTGTCACATCCTCCCCAACTCTTCCGTCTCCCCTGGTGGCTGCCTGAACGAAGACACCGTTTTCGTAACGCAACGAAATGGCGAGACCGTCGAACTTGAGCTCGGCTGTGTAGCTGCCGACATCGTCAAGGGCGGCTTCTTTGGCACGGCGGCGGGTTCTCTCGTCCCAGGCTCGCAGCTCGCCTATATCCATGGCGTTGTGCAGCGACATCATTGTTCTTGTGTGAGTTACCGGTGCAAAAGCTGGTGGTGAGCCAACTGCTTGAGTTGGCGAGTTTTCGGCTGCTAACTCCGGGTGAGCTGCTTCGAGTTCTCGGAGTTCTGTTAATAGAGCGTCGAAGTCTGCGTCCGGGATTTCTGGGGTTCCCGCGTAGTAGAGGGCAGAATGGCGGGCGAGCTCACTGCGCAGCTCCTCTGCTCTTGCTTCAGGCGCAACCACCGCTCTTGAGCCTAGATAGGTGACACACTTAGGGCGTGGGTGCTGCGCTGAACTCGCGAGTGGTTGTCTTGGGGCTTTGGGTGGTGGGGGCTGCGCCTGCCATTGTTGATGGGTTTGATCTTGGGGGGTTGTTGACGATTGTCTATTGGGTGGGGATTGGAGTGGGGTTTGTGGGACTGATGATGCCTGGAGCGAAAGCGTTGACATTGGCACGGATTGTGGTGCCGGCTAATGCTGTGGGGCTGCTGGTTGCGTCGTTAATGATCGATGAGCGGGTGTGGGTGACACATTTGCTGACCTTGGCTGCGGCCTTTGGAGCTTTAGTGGTGGTACTTACTCCGGCTTACGGTGAACGACTAGTTGACGCTGCTAGTTATGGAGACGAGCGGCGGTTTTTGCTGCGTCCACCAGCGTGGGCGCTGGTCTATCTGGTAGTGCCGATTTGGATTTTGACAGTGTGTGGAGCTTTGAGCGGGCTGGTGTTGCTAGCTGCGCAGCGTTGGGTTTTAGGGGTAGCGGCATTGATTGTGGGAGTGCCGGTTGCTTTTGCGGGGACGCGGGCACTGCATCAACTGTCACGGCGATGGCTGGTATACATGCCCACCGCACTGGTGTTACACGACCATTTGGCTCTGGCTGAACCAACGCCGATGGCACGGCGTTCCATTAGCTCCATTGGACCGGCTGCTGTTGATACGCAAGCAACTGACTTGACGGTTTCGGCGTTCGGGTTGGCTTTGGAGATTCGCTTGGATGAGCAAGTCAAGGTGCCGGTTGTAACGGGTCGAGGCAAGGCGGCAGAACAGATGTTGGAGGCGATGTTGGTGTCGCCGAGTCGTCCAGGAGCGGTGTTGGAAACAGCTACCAAAAGAGGGATATCAGTTCGCTAGGGCTTGACCTAGCGAACAGTTGTAATTGAGCTAGGGCTTGGCCTAGCTAAACAGTTGTAATTGAGCTAGGGCTTGGCCTAGCTAACTGTTGTAAGCAAACAAGTTGTAATTACGTTAGGCGGCTACTCCCCCGCCGATGACGACGTCGTCTTTATAAGCAACAACGCTTTGCCCTGCTGCTACCGCACGATGTGGTTTGAGCCAGCGAATGACTTGGGCATCCGCGGTGCCGTGGTCGTCGTCATTAATAACAGCAGGAAAGACCGGGCCGTGGGCGGCGGTTTGAACTTGGACCTCGTCTGAGCAAGTATCGGCACTCCATTGCCACTGGGTCACCTGAGTCTCAGCGACCTGTAGCTCAGACTGGTCGCCGACTATGACCGTGGAGTTCTCGGCGTCGATCTCCACCACATAGCGAGGCTCGTGTGTGCTCAACACCCCTAGTCCGCGGCGCTGGCCGATGGTGACTAGCTCCACCGCATCGGTGGTGCCGACCTGCTCGCCGGAACGATCTACGATCTTGGCGGGGCGTAGCGGAATGCGCTCGCCTAGAAAGCTCCGGCGACCGGTGTCGGACTTGATGAAACAGACGTCTTGGCTGTCGGGTTTGGCGGCAGTCATCAGGCCACGCTCGGCGGCGATTTGGCGAACCTCGTCTTTGGTGATGTCACCAACGGGTAGTAACAGCCGCTTGAGGAGCTCGGCTGAGATCATGTGCAGCACATAGGACTGGTCTTTGCCAAAGTCCGCACCCCGTGCGAGACGGGGCCCGGCAGGGGTGTCGACGATGCGGGCGTGATGGCCGGTGGCGACGAGATCAAATCCGAGAGCTTCGGCGCGGCGCATAAGCCTGTCAAACTTGATGTGGCGGTTGCATTCCACGCAAGGGTTGGGAGTGCGTCCGCTGGCATGGTCTTTGACGTAAGGATCGACGACGTGTTGCTCGAAATCGTCGCCGAAGTTGAAGACATGGTGCTCGATGCCGAGTCGGTCGGCGACCCAGCGGGCGTCGTCGACGTCTGAGACTGAACAGCAGCCGCTGTCGCTGGGACCGCCCCAGAGTTTGAGTGTCACGCCTGCAACTTCGTAGCCCTCGTCGCACAGCATTGCAGCTGCTACGGAGGAATCGACACCGCCGGACATGGCGACAAGGACTCTTGGAAGGACTTTTGGAAGGACTTTCGGGAGGGCTTTTTGGGGCTTTGCTTGTGACATTGCTAGGCACCTTTGAACTGGTCGAGTTTTGCGACGGCGGTGGTGATTATGTCTATTGCCTTGGAGATGTCTTCAGGTGTGGTGGTGTGGCCTAGGGACAGTCGCAGGGAGCCGGCGGCAAGCTCTGAGGGGATGCCCATTGCGTCAAGCACATGTGAAGTCTGCTGCGCTCCGCTTGAACATGACGACGCGGCGGAAGCTCGCAGGCCGGCAGAGTCGAGCAGGAATAGGAGGGTTTCGCTGGAAATGTCGGCGATGCAAACGTGGGCGACGCCGGCAGCGATGTGGGAACGGTCACCTGTTGGGGCGGCGGTGAGGATTAGGCGATCTTTGAGGCGGTCGGTTAAACCGGCGATGAGATCGTCACGCAAGGCGGTAAGGCGACCGATGGTGTCAGAGCGGGTTTGGGTGGTTTCGGTTAGGGCAGCAGCGAAGGAGACGACGCCGGCGACGTCGGGGGTTCCGGCACGACGGCCACGTTCTTGGCCGCCGCCGACGATTAGAGGGTCGAGCTCGACGTCGTTGCGGACGATTAGCGCGCCGACCCCGACTGGTGCGCCGACCTTGTGTCCGCTGAGTGAGATTAGGTCGTAGTCCGAGGCGGCATCGGCGAGGTCGATCCAGTTGGCGGCTTGAACGGCGTCGGTGTGGAGCAGTGCCTTGTAAGCGTTTTCTTTGACGATCTGGGCGATTTCTTTTAGGGGGTTGATGACGCCGGTTTCGTTGTTGACGGCGATAACAGAAACGAGAATGTTTTCGGTTTGTTTGCGGGCCGTCTCGAGAGTTGAGGTGAGCTCGTCAAGGTTGATAGTGCCATTGCGGTTTAGGCCAACAACGAGGGCAGTATTGGCAACGAGGGCAGTGTTGGCAACGAGGGCGGTGTTGGCGACGAGGGAAGTGTTGATTCGCAGTGCCGGGTCGAGCACTGCATGATGTTCGCCGGCAGATGTGATGATGATGCTGGAGGGGCTTGGGGCATCGTTGTTGCTTGGGGTGACAGAGGGATCAGCTGAGGCGGAGTCCGTGTTGGTGCCATAAGCACCAACCACTCCAGTAATTGCCATGTTGTCGGCTTCGCTGCCGCCGGATGTGAATACGACCTCGCCGGGAGTTGCGCCGACTGCGTCGGCGACAGCCGCACGAGCATTGTCTAGGGCACGGCGGGCGTTGCGGGCTGCTAGATGCGCGCCGGTTGGGTTGGCGTGATGGGTTTGGGATGCCGCAAGCCAGGCATCTAAGGCACTTTGGCGTAATGGGGTTGAGGCGGCATGGTCGAGGTAGACCTCGGCATGTCCGTTGTCGGCACTGCTGTTGTCGTCGTTCACAGTGTTAGCGGATTGCGTTGCAGATGTCGTCGTCATAGGCGGTGTTGTTGTTGTCGTTATAGAAGTGGGATGAAAGATAGGAGCGGGTCGTCCCAGTTGGCGGCACCCCAGAGGCATAGCCAGAAGAGTCCGGCTGAGGCTGCTGCGCAGACCCCGACCGTTGTCAATGCTGGCAGGTCGCGTTTGAGTAGTTCCAGGGCGACCCAGCCGATGACGAAGCCGGCGATGAGGCCGCCGATGTGGGCGCCTTTGGAGATGTTGGGGATTAGGAATGTGAGGCCGAGGTTGATGAGCAAGATTGTGCCGAGTGAGGAGCGCCAGAGGTTGTTGCTGCCGAGGCGTTGGGTGAGAACCATGACTCCGAGTAGGCCGTAGACGCCGCCGGATGCGCCGACCGTGACGGCGTTGGGGTCGACAAGCATGACGCCGGCTGCGCCGCCGAGCAGCGACACGACATATAGGCATACGAAGCGGGTGCGGTCGAACATGATTTCGAGGAGTTGGCCGAGGAACCAGAGGGCGTACATGTTGAAGCCGAGGTGTAGTAGGCCGTCATGGAGGAAGGCGGAGGTGATTAGGCGGTAGTACTCGCCGGCGTTGACACCGATGAACTCGAAACCGTCGCGGAAGTAGGAGAAAAGGGCGCCATCGGCGATTGCGCCTGAGCCGGAGAGGCTGAACGGGGAGCCGCCGCGGGCAATACCGTAGACGAAGCCGAGCAGGTTCAGCGTGATGAGGACTCGGGTGGCTATGTAGCTGTTTCCGGTTCGGTAGTTGTTGCCGGTTCGGCGGCTGATCGTGCGGGGCTTTGCGGTGACGCTGTGTGCGCCTCGGGGGGCGCATTCGCCGCAGTGGTAGCCGACCGATGCGATGTGCATGCACTGCGGGCAGATTGGGCGGTCGCAACGTTGACATATGACACCGGCTTTGGTGTCGGGGTGCTTGTAGCAGGCTCTAAATGAGCTTTCTAGGGGCATTTGTTTTAGAGCGAGACGACGGTTTCGCTCATGCCCAGGGCGTTAATTTCAATGACTTCGGTGACGCCTGGGACTCGCTCTTTCATGATGCGCTCTATGCCGGCTTTTAGTGTCTGCGTTGACGCGGGGCAGGTCACGCACGCCCCCTGCAACTCAACGGTCACCACACCCGACTCTTCGTCGACGCTTATCAGATCAATGTCGCCCTCGTCAGCCTGAATCGCCGGACGAATAATCTCAATAATCTGCTGAACCTCAGCTAACACCCCTCAAGTCTTACCAACTCACGACACTCTCCCACCGCATTCCTTCTTGGTTAGGTGATTATGGACGGGGCTTTGCAGGGCTCACTTGGGAAACATCTTTTCTGGCCACGCTCCTCGCATACCCCCTGCTCCGCAAGCGCGTCGCTTTTTGTTGTCCTTTATTAGACGGGCCTCGCTTGAAAAGCTTTTTTCTGCTCCAGAGCGGCTTAACGCTTCGAGCCTGCGTTCCGTCTCTTCCGTTAGACCTACCCAGTCTCTCGCTACCGCTCAACGTCACAGAAAAAACTTTTACGCTCGCCCCTACAAGCACAATCTTGGTCGCTCCTAGTCTCTTAGGGGTGTTGGGGCATATTGCGGGGGTGAATGAGCTGGTGTTGGCTGCACTTATTGGAGTGCCGTTGGGGATTGCGGGTTTGTTGTTGTGGGTAGCGAAGAAGCGGGCGGTTGAGCAAGGGAAAGTGGGAGAAGTGGAGAGTTGAAGGGGGCGTGGTTTTGGAGATCTTTGGGGTTCGGGGGTCTTTGGCTAAGGGTCTTTGGCTAAGGGTCTGAGGGTTAGGGGTCTGATTTGACGTTGGCGTTGAGGGATGCGAGGGTGGCGCTTAAATCTTCGTAGCCGCGGGCGACATGGTGAGCGTTGTTAACAATTGTGGTGCCCGAGGCGGCTAGGCCGACTAGGACTAGAGCTGCGCCGGCACGGATATCGGGGGCTGTGACCGTTGTGCCGACTAGCTGGGCGCACTCCCCTATTCGGAGCTGATTGTCGTTGACATCGAGGTTGGCACCCATCTTCTGTAGCTCTGGCACATATTGAAAACGAGAGGCAAAGACATTTTCAGTGACAGTTGCCTGTAAGCCGGCTGAGGCGAGCAGTGCGACCAGTAGCGGTTGGTAGTCAGTGGCAAGACCGGGGTAAGGCGAGGTTTCGTAGTCGCCGAGGGAGCGTAGGGGGGCGTCACGGGAGACTTGGATGCCGTCGGGGGTTGGGGCTATTGACATGCCCATTGACGTCAGGAGGTTGCCTAGCTCTGTCATATGGTCCATGCGGGTGTTTAGCAAGGTCACTGAACCGGCGGCGATGCCCACGGCGATCATGTAGGTACCGGCTTCGATTCGATCCGGTATTGGCTCGAAATCCACTGCGGACAGGTGAGCTGTTCCGCCGGGGCTTGTAATAGTGAGGTTGTGAGTGCCGATTCCTGTGATTTCGGCACCCATAGCTGTCAAAAAAAGGCATAAATCCTCGATTTCAGGCTCACAAGCGGCGGTTTTGATCGTTGTGGTGCCTTTAGCGGCTACGGCTGCCATCAGCGCGGTCTCGGTGGCACCAACGCTGCAATGAGAAAAGGAGATGTCGGCGGCGGTGAGGGAGGGGGCTGATGCGGTGACGTAGTTGGGGTCGTCGGTTGCGATGGTTGCGCCGAGCTGGATCAGGGCATCGGTGTGCATGCCGATGGGACGGTCGCCGAGTTTGTCTCCGCCGGGAAGGGCAACTTTGGCGTCACCACGGCGAGCCAGTAGAGGGCTAAGCACCGCTATCGATGCTCTGAATTCGTTGACGATTTCGTGGGGGGCAACGCCGTTTATTTCGTCAGGGACGGTGATTCTTAGGGTTGAGGGGGCGTCCCAGGTGACTTGGCAGCCGAGGGTGCGTAGTAGCTCCGACATGAGATCTACGTCGGCGATGCGGGGAACGCGGGAAATTCGGTATCGACCTGGTGCCAACAGCGTGGCAGCCATCAGCTTGAGAACCGAATTCTTGGCACCGCCTATGGTGATGACGCCGGAAAGCTCACCACTGGATTGCACTACGATGCGCGAAATATGTTCACCGCCTTGGTGTGTGGCATCACCAAACTTTAGAGGGTGAGATCGGTTAGATGATTCGTATAAAGACCGAGCTAGCAGGGACACAGGAAGAGCTTCGAGATGAGTTGGTGAGGCGTTGTGTGCCACGTTCCGACCTGGTGGAGGAGCAGTGCCTGGATAGGGACAGGTTTGGGGCGGTGGGGGGACCGTTTTCGGCATATGAGCGGCGCGTGGGGATTGATGAGATGAATGAGGGGCGATATGTGCTGAGGGAGAGCATTGAGTGTCGGTTGGCGGTGCCGTTTTGGGCGTGGTTGTTGTACTTTCCGGTGCGGTTTGCGCTCAAGCATCGCCGGGACAGCTACAACTACTGGTGGGCACCGCCGGATCGCATTGACGCACGCTGCGCCACGGTTATGGCGCTTTTGTGCGCTGTGCAAGTTGTTGACGGTTATCTCGGCACCGTTTTGACACAAACGCTGACTTTTGCGGCTGACGAATTCGGGTATTCCAACACTGCCCAGGGAGTGTTGTTGGCAGTTGTGCGGGTCGGGGTGCTGCTGGCGCTGGTCACTGTTGCTGCGGCGGATCGGCACGGTCGGCGGCGTTTGCTTATTGCTACGGGCATTTTGAGCTGTGCGCTGACGGGGTTGGGGGCGGTTTCACCGCAGTTTTGGTTTCTGGGAGCTACTCAACTGGTCGCTCGGGGGCTGTCGACAGCGTTGGGGGTATTGATCGCCATCGTTGCTGCTGAGGAGTTGCCGGCAAGGTCGCGGGCGTGGGGTGCGTCGATTTTGGTGTTGTGCGCTGGTTTGGGGGCGGGGATGGCGGTTTGGGTGCTTCCGGTAGCGGATTTGCATACCCGCGGTTGGCGGATCGTTTATTTGGTTCCGGTGCTCGGTATTGGCGTGATGATTTGGGCGGGACGTCAGCTGCCGGAGAGTCAGCGGTTTTTGGTGAAACAGTCGACTACGTCGGGGAGAGTGGAAGTTGAGGTTGCGGAGCGGCGGAGGAAGCGGTTTGTTTTGTTGGCGGGGACGGCGCTTCTGGTGGCGATGTTCGCGGCACCAGCATCGGGGCTTCAAAATGACTTTCTTAAAGACGAGCGGGGTTATTCCGCAGCAGCAATTTCATTGTTCACACTTGTCACGAGCACGCCGGCTGGTATTGGTGTGCTTGTGGGTGGTTATTTGGCAGATCGCCGGGGGCGGAGACCGGTTGGGGCAGTGGGGTTGGCTGTAGGTGCGGTGTTTGTGACGGCGTCGTTTTTTATGAGCGGTGCGGGGTTGTGGTTGGCAACGTTGGCGGGGACGCTGATTGGCGGGATGACGGTGCCTGCTTTAGCCGTTTACGGGCCGGAGTTGTTTGGTACTTCTAATCGGGGAAGTGCCAACGGGTGGATTGTCACCATTGGCGTCGTCGGTAGCGCGATTGGATTGTTTGCCACAGGTGTGTTATCGGATGCTTTTGGCGGGCAGATTGGGCCTGCATTGGCACTGATGGCGTTGGGGCCGTTGGTTGTTGCAGTTTTGGTGATTACTAAATACCCCGAAACTGCCGGCACCTCCCTTGAAGACCTCAACCCCGAGGATCAGGTGTATTAAGGGAGGTGGGGGAGGTCGGAGGAGTTGATCGGGGGTTTGAAATAGCGGGGCAGGAAAAACGTATAAAGCAGCAGGGCTAGAGCGGCGATGCCTATGGGCACAAGGGCGTCGCCTCGGCCGGTGTAGGTCGGGTAAAGCACGAGCGCAGCAAGCAGCGTTGTCCAGAGCCACATGATGAGCACAGCTCGGCGATGACCGTGACCCAAACGGATCAGGCGATGATGCATGTGTTCACGGTCAGCGGCTGCAACGTCGCTGCGTTTGAGGGCACGGCGGGCAATCGCGAAAGCGGTGTCAACAATTGGGACGCCGAGAATCACTAGTGGGATCACTAGCGGGGCGTAGAAGAAGAAGGCTTGACCACTGAACTCTGGGGTGGACTGCCCGCCGACGCTGATTGTTGATGCTGCCAACAGTGCGCCAAGCAACAGGGCACCGCCGTCGCCCATGAAAACGCGGGCGGGGTAGACGTTGTGGGGTAGGAAACCCACGCACACGCCGCAAGCAATGACCGCCCAGATTGCACCTGTGTTAGAGGCGTCGAGCACGCCGACATCGCCTAGGCGTATTGCGTAAAGGCAGATAGCACCGGCACCTATGGCGACGATTCCGGCGGCGAGGCCGTCAAGGCCGTCAACGAGGTTGACCGCGTTTGCCATACCGATAACCCAGAGAACGGTTATGAGCAGTGACCAGTCGTCGGATAACAGCACCAAGTCATAGAACGGGATGCGGAAAACCTCAATGGAGGTGTCGGTGATAAATAACAGCACGGCGGCGGCGGCCATGGCGGCGAGCTTGGCTGGGGCAGACACGAAACGTTGGTCGTCGAGAAAACCGACGGCGAATAGGAGGAGGGTCGCTATTAGAACGCCGAAAATGTGGGTTAAATCGGTTGAAAAACTTGAGATTGCCAGCACTGCTATGAGAGCAGCAATAACACCAACCATCATGGCTGCGCCGCCTGCTGCGGGGGTTGGCGTATGGTGCACTCCCCTATCACCCGGCATCACTACCGCGTTAAGGCGAACGGCTATGCGTGTTGTAAGTGCTACTGAGGTGAAGGTTGCGGCTGCTGCTATTACTCCAACGAGGATGTATGCCCAGATAGGTGGCACCTAGAGGTTGGGGTAGGGGGGTTTGGATTCACAGAGGGCTTTAGCGTCGTCTCGTACTGCTGAGACGATGGATTCATCGTTGCGGCCACGCAAGGCACGAGCAATCAAATCGGCGACTTGTGACATGTCGGCTTCGTCCATGCCCTGAGTTGTCACCGCTGGAGTGCCGAGGCGAATACCAGAAGTAATAAACGGCGAGCGGGGGTCGTTAGGAACGGTGTTCTTGTTGAGGCTGATGCCGGCGTCGTCGAGCGTGGCTTGGGCCTCTTTACCGGTCAAGTCCTCGTCAAAAGCCCGCAGGTCAACAAGCAGAAGATGGTTGTCGGTGCC
>JAAXHB010000008.1 GCA_012271125.1 Actinomycetota bacterium
TTATTATCTACTAGCTTATTTTTCCCCCTGGGCTACTATGCCCTGTTAGGTAAGGGTATCTATCCCTTATTAATAGCCTAGCATGCCATTACCTATTCTTTAGGCTTACCTAACCCCCACTATACTCTTCCCCCTTATAACGCAAACAATATTAAAAAAGCTATCATTAGGCAAAAAAGCCCCATTGCCTCCGATAGAGCAAAGCCTAGTATAGCATAAGTAAGCAATTGTTGCTTCATTGAAGGATTCCTTGAGTAACCCACCACTAGACTACCAAACACACTTCCTATACCACTACCACTACCCGCTACACCTATTGTTGCTGCACCTGCCCCTATATACTTTCCCGCTGTTATTATCTCTCCTACCATATACTTTTACCTTACTACCTATTGTGTATACCTTACTCTATACACTGCCTATTGCTCGCCTCTCTCAAGCTACCTTTTATTTACAAAATAACTGCTACTTATTAGCTTAATAGGCCCCTTCTCCTTAATACTCTCTCCTCTATTACCCCCACTAATGGCCCCAACAGTATATTATATATAAAATAGTATACTGCCCCTATTTGCCCTACTACTATATAAGGCTCCTCTACAGCCTTACTACCTATTCATGTTAATAGCCCTATATCCCCTACTAACCCCCAATATAATACTCTACTTATTGGCTTATTAGCTAACCCTTGCTCCCTTACCCCTACCATTATTCACGGCAATAACAATATTACTACTATACCACCCACTAATGCTACTACTCCTCCCGCTTTATTCGGTACTGCTCTTAGTAACGCATATATATATAAAAAATATCACTCCGGCTGTATATGCTCTGGTGTTACTAATGCGTCGGCTTGCCTATTATTCTCCGCATCTATAAATACCGTAGGCAATAATAAACACAATATACTTATTACCCCTAGCCCTATTACTATACCATATATATCTTTTACCGCATAATAAGGGTAAAATACTATTTTCCCTATATCCCCCCTTATCCCCAATGGATTACTTGACCCCCTATTGTGCAACCCTACTATATGTATTATTACTACCCCTACCCCTATAAACGGCAATAAATAATGTATACTATAAAACCTACCTAATGTTGCCCCTCCTACACTATAACCCCCTCACAGCCACTCTACTATTGTTACCCCTATGTAAGGTATTGCTGTAAATAAACTTGTTATCACTGTTGCCGCCCAATAGGACATCTGCCCTCATGGCAATACATAGCCAATAAAGGCTGTAGCCATCATTATTATATATAATCCTACCCCACTTACCCATACTATCTTTTGCCTATATCCCCCGTAGTATAACCCCCTACCTATATGTATATATAACCCCATAAACAATACTGTAGCACCATTACTATGTAAATACCTTACTATATGCCCTTCCCTTATATCCCTTGTTATATGCCCCACTGCCTTAAACGCCTCCTCTATATGGCTTATATAATGCATTGCTAACAATACTCCACTAACTATTTGCACTACTAACAATACCCCTATTAGTGACCCGTACCCCCACATATAGCTAATATTTTTTGGTGAGGGTAAGTCTATTATTACACTGTCCATTGCCCCTATTACTCCTTTACCCTTTCTTATACTTTTCTCCATCTCCCCCATAGGGCAGCCTTTCTCTACCTATTACTAGCTAACAACTAGCTATTATACATATATTAACTACTATAGGCCCAAGGGATGCTTGCTTTAACAAACAATTAGCCCTTTGAAGGGGCTTGGTATTCTTTACCTAATCCCCCGTATATTATTTACCCCCTATTAGAGATAAGGGAGTCGAACCCCTGCTTTAATAACCAATCTATTACGCCTATCCCCTTGGCCTATCTCTACCCCTTTACCTAATTATACTTATTTTTATGCCCCCCACCAATACATTATTATATATAAGCATAACCACACTATATCAACAAAGTGCCAATACCATACTGACCCCTCAAAGCCTACTAAATGACTACTACTATATTGCCCTACTATTAACCTACACAGGCATACCCCTATAAAGATGCTCCCTATTAATACGTGTAGCCCGTGAGCCCCGGTTGTTATATAAAAGGCACTCCCATATACACTATCTGCTATTGTATAGCTCGCCCCCTTATACTCCATATACTGTAATAGGCTAAATAATCCCCCCAATAATACTGTTACGGATATACCTATTATTGCCTCCTTATACCGCCTACTTATTATCCCATGGTGCCCTATCGTTATTGTTGCCCCCGAAGATAACAATACTACTGTATTTACTAATGGTACCCCGTTAGCTAACATTGCCTGTATACCTATAGGCGGCCATACATTACCTATCTCTACTGCCGGCGATAACCCATTATGTATATATGCCCAAAATAAGCTAACAAATAAACATACCTCTGACACTATAAACAGTATTATACCATACACTATACCTTGCCTTACTCTTCTTGTATGCTCTCCCTTATATGTGGCCTCCCTTATTATATCCCTCCACCACCCTACCATTGTCCCTATTACTGTTATTACCCCTATTATTAATACTATTATTACCCTATAATGCATATATACTATTACCCCTAAGGCTACCCCTAATGCCCCGCTCGCCCCTACTACTGGCCAAGGGCTCCTCTCTACCATATGATAACTATGATATCCTCTCTCTATTACCATAATCCTTTGGTGGGCTACCTTCCCACTACTATTGCTTAGAAAACAATTGCTTTATATAAGCTACAAAGGCCCCCTATACCCCCTCCGCCTCTCCTATATATATTGCTGTTAATAGTCCATATACATAGGCCTGTATTAATGCTACCCCCACCTCTAATAATATTACCGCTATTAATACACTTATCGGCAATACTCCCCACTTACCCATTATATAGGCAAAACTTGTTAATATGCTATATAATAAATGCCCTGCCGTTATATTGGCCGCTAACCTTACCCCTAACGATAAGCCCCGCGATAAATAGCTTATTGTCTCCACTACTACCATAAACGGCCCTATTAATATTGGGCTACCCACCGGCATTACTATACTAAAGTACCCCTCCTTATGCTTTACTAACCCCATCACCGTTACCCCCACTATTATTGTTACTGATAACCCCATTGTTACTATTATTTGCGTCGTCACCGTATATACATAAGGTAATAACCCTAATATATTTATTACCCCTATCAATAATACTATGGATAACACCATCGGCATATACCTTCCCCCCTTTTCCCCTATATTCTCTTTTACTATGCCCCCTATCTCCCTATATATTCCCTCTACTACTACCTCCCCCCTACCAGGTATTACCCCCCTTACCCTTATATATACCATTATTACTAATAACCCCACTAATAGCCCTATAGCACTATTACTTATACCCATTACCCCTACTATCTTTATTACACTAAATTGTTCAAAGTAATATACTAACACGCCTCTCTACCCATTACCCCCTCTATTAACAACTCCTCTACCTCCTCTCCCCTACTATTTTCCCCTATCCCCTCTTTACCCCTTATTTGCCCCTGCCTCTGCATGTCCCCCATTACCCCCCTTACTAGCAGTACTTGTAATAAATATATTACTACTACTAGTCACATATACTCCCCGCTATAAGCCATTACGTCCAATTGAGGCATTACAAGTAATAGGCTATTCTCCTATATATATTTAGCTCAAATAAATAACATTATATTTATGCTATACTTGCCCCCCCATTACTACTACCTACCTATATATACATAAGGCAACTCTTCATAAGTATGCTCCCTTGCTGGATAACTGTGTAACCCCTCTATACCCTCTTTACCCTTATACTCTTCTCCCCTACTTATTGACTCATACACTATATATATAAACCATATTGTTGCCCCTATAGATACCATTGCTCCTACAGACGATACCCAATTTCACCCTATATAGGCGTCCGGGTAATCGCTATAACGCCGCGGCATCCCTGCTAAGCCTAACATATGCTGCGGAAAAAAAGTCACATTTACCCCAATAAACATTACTATAAAGTGTGCCTGCCCATATACCTCTTTATAACTATAGCCACTTATTACCCCCCACCACTGGTAAAAGCCAGCAAATATGCCAAATACTGCCCCCATAGACAATACATAGTGAAAATGTGCTGGTACATAGTATGTGTCGTGCAATACTATATCTAGGCTACTATTTGCTAATACTACTCCCGTTAACCCACCCATAGTAAATAGGCTTATAAAACCCAATGACCACAACATTGGAGTATCCAGTAGTACTCTTCCACCATATATTGTTGCTAACCAACTAAATACCTTTATACCCGTAGGCACTGCTATTATCATTGTTGCTGCCGTAAAGTATGCTCTACTGTCAACATCCATACCCACTGTATACATATGGTGAGCCCATACAATAAAGCCCAATACACCTATTGATACTATAGCGTACACCATACCCATATAGCCGAATATATCTTTCTTCCCTACTGCGTTAGGCAATATTTGGGAGATTATCCCAAAGGCAGGCAGTACTAGTATATATACCTCTGGATGACCAAAAAACCAAAATAAATGCTGGTATAGTACTGGATCACCTCCCCCTAGTGGGTCATAAAAAGTACTACTTATATTACGGTCTGTTAATAGCATTGTTATTGCCCCTGCTAATACAGGTAGTGATAATAGTAGCAATATTGCCGTCACTAACACTGCCCATACAAACAATGGCATCCTCTCTAGTGTTATACCCCCTACTCGCATATTGCTTATAGTTGTTATAAAGTTTATTGCACCCAATATAGAGGAAATCCCCGCTAAATGTAAGCTTACTATAGCCATATCCACTGACCCGCCGGAATGCCCTATTATTCCCGCTAGTGGAGGATATACTGTCCAACCAGTACCTACCCCCTCTTCTACTAATGATGACCCTATTAATAATAATAATGCCGGCGGTAATAGCCAATAACTTATATTATTTAGCCTAGGAAAAGCCATATCAGGCGCACCTATATATAAAGGCACTAGCCAATTACCGTAGCCCCCTATTAATACTGGCATTACTAAAAAAAATATTGCTGTAAAAGCATGCGCTGTTACTAATACATTATATAGCTGGTCATCCCCTAGCATACTACCCGCCCCACTAAGCTCTAGCCTTATTATACTACTATACGCACCCGCTACTAATCCTGATAAGCCCCCCAATAATAAGTAAAGTGTACCTATATCCTTATGATTAGTTGAATATACCCATCGCCCTATCATACCTCCCATCCCCTATATATTATCCCCTTAATATACTCATCGCCCTTACCCCTATATTTCCCCTTACCCTATAATAACTTACTATTAAGGATAACCCTATTGCTGTCTCCCCTGCCGCTATTGTTATTATACCTATTATCATCATACCCCCCATTACTCCCTCCACTATTACTGTCCCCTCCCCAAAAGACCATAGTGCCCCCAATAGTACTATCTCCAGAGACAATAACATTACTATTATATTACTCCTATTTACTATTAGCCCTATTACCCCTATTGCCCACACTATTACTGATATACCCATATATATCTTTTCCCCTATTATTCCCTATGGTAGACTATAAGAGTATTTCTCTCTTTACTTAAGCCATTATGCCTCTGTTATCTATTAACTAATAGTCCTACAATAACCCCCTAATATTCCCACTACCTATTTTTTCTATTTTTCTACCTCTACCCTACAGCCTCTTATACCTACTAATTATTTACCCCTTATTTCCCTATTAATCTTTTTTTGCCTACTTTACCTACCATCTCTTATAAACAGCCAGTATTTCCCTATCCTTGTACACTCGCCTATTTTTACCAGATATTCCCACAAATCTCCCAGCCTATACCACCCTACAGTACTACCTTAATTACCCCTATAGCCATTGTTTTACCCTATAATTCCCTCTATTTTTTCTACCAGTACCCTTCGAGCCTTCTTTAACTACTTATTTTTTCCTCTATATTTGCCTATTAATCTTTCTTGAGCCTACTTTACCCATATAAATTTTACTTAGTAAACAATATACCTCAGCCCCGGTATACTTCTCCCAAGGGTATATCCCTATTTTTTCTACTACCGTTAGGGTATTACCCCTTTACTAACCGCAAGGGTACTTTACCCCTGCCCCAGCATACTATAGCCTACCTACTACCTCTCCCGGCGGACTATAGGAGTATTCCTCTCCTTACTTAAGCTATTATGCCTATATTATCTATTAACTAATAGTCCCTCTATTACCTTATTACCTATTTATCTCCCATCGCTACCCCCACTAAATACCCCACTAACCACAATACTCCCAACCCCCCTTGCTAGCTACTATTCCCATAACTCCCCTCGGTAGACTAGTATATTCGGGTAATCCCTCTAATCTCCCAGCATACTACTTTACCCCTTCTCCCAGAATATTTTTTCCTTTTTTACCTCCTCCCCACTATTTATATATTAATTTTTTGTCTGCTAACTTACTACTACTTTTACCCCTGTACACCATATAATTTTTACACACCTATTATTTACCATCACAGGTCACCCTATTATATCTATTTCTCCCGTTCCTCTTGAGCCTGTTTTACCTATGTAATTTTTCCCTTATTATTCCCCTCAATGTTACACACTTTGCCATTACCCCTATAAATTTTACCTAGTAAACAATATACCAGAGCCCCGGTATATCTTCGCCTGATATATCCCTATTTTTTATACTACCCTTAGGATATTACCCTTATACTCCCTTCACCTACTAATTACCGCAAGGGTATTTCCTCTATATTTCCCTATTAATCTTTATTATACCTACTTTACCTACTAATCTACCGCCCCCTATTTACCTACTATACACTATATCTCCCAACCCCCTTTTAATGCCAGTACTACCCTCACTACCCATTAGCCCGCCTATTATTACCAGATACTCCTACAAATCTCCCACCGACTATAAATACAGTACTGCTCTACCACCCACTACCACACCTATACCTACCGGATACTCCTACTAATCTCCCAGCTATCCCCTAGTATACCCTACTATTACCCCCATTAGGTGGACTATAGGAGTATTCCTCTCCTTACTTTAGCTACTATGCCTATATTATTTATTAACTAATAGTCCCCCCAGTGTAGCTGGCCACCCACCAGCACTATACGGTTAAAAGCCTTATGCTCTCTATTAAGCTATACACTGCTACCCCCCTACTATTTACCCTATCTATATTTTACCCAATAATTACCACTATTTTACCCCTCCCTTATTGTTTACCCCTCTACACAAAAAAACACTACCTAATTTTCCCCAAAACAACAATTTTTCCAAGGGGACCCCCTTTACAATATTTTTCCTAGACAACATCTATAGGCGAATTTTATTTACTCTCCCATGCTAATACTTTTAACCCTTCTCCCCATATTTTTCTCTACACCTATTTTACCCCTAGATACCCACACATTGCTACCATACTTTACTCCTTTACTACTATTTACCCAATTCTTCAATTCACCGCTAAAATACCCTTCACCTTATCTTTATAAATACCCCGTGCACTCATCCTGGCAACACCAAAAAAATTTACATATTTTGTCTGCTAACTTACTACTTCTTTTACCCCTGTAGCCCATTTAATTTTTACACACCTACTATTTCCCATCACAAGTCACCCTATTCTATCTATTTTTATACTAATACCCTTCGAGCCTGTTTTACCTATGTATATTTTCCCTTATAATTTCCCTCTATCTCGCACCCATTGCTCTTACCAATATAAATTTTACCTAGTAAACAATATACCTGCCCCGGTATATTTATCGCCTGGGTATATCCCTATTTTTCTCCCACCCTTCTACTGACCGCAAGGGACCTTTACCTACCAATTATTTACCCAATATTTTCCCTAAATCTACCACTACTTTACTATTTACCCCCTAAGGTAGACTATAGGAGTATTCCTCTCCTTACTTAAGCTACTATGCCTCTGTTATTTATTAACTA
This sequence comes from Actinomycetota bacterium, assembly GCA_012271125.1. Lineage (GTDB taxonomy): Bacteria > Actinomycetota > Acidimicrobiia > Acidimicrobiales > Aldehydirespiratoraceae > JAAXHB01. The sequence continues at coordinate 8,032 of JAAXHB010000008.1, forward strand.
ATAGTCCAGTAATAACCCCTATTCCCCTATTATATATAATGCCCTACCCCCTATTACCCCATTATATATAATGTTCCCAACCCCGTAGTAAGCTACTATTCTTATCCCACCCCCCTGTGACTATTTATACGGATAATCCCACAAATCTCCCAGCCCTATAGACAGTACTACCCTTACCACTCTATAGCCCCGCCTATATTTACCTGATATTACCACAAATCTCCCAGCTATTACTACTATACTACCTTTATTACCTTATTACCTTATTACCCATTTATCTCCCATTGCCCCTCTATTTTTTATACCCGTACCCTTGAGCCTGTTTTACCTACTAATTTTTTCCCTATAATTCCCTTCGATCTATCACTGATTGCCTTTACCCCCATAATTTTTCCTTAGTAAACAATATACCTGCCCCGGTATATTTATCGCCCCTATTTTTTCTCCCGTTACTCTTGAGCCTGTTTTACCTATGTAATTTTTCCCTTATTATTCCCCTCTCTGGTGCACCCATTGCTCTTACCAATATAAATTTTCCCTAGTAAACAATATACCTGCCCCCGTATATTTCTCGCCCGATATATACCCTATTTTCTCCCACCTTATACCCCCCGCAAGGGAACTTTCCCTACTAATTATTTCCCCCTTTATTCACCTACTCCTACACATTAAGCCTATTCTCCGGCTCGCCCTACCTACCGGTATCGGCTCCCCTATCTCCCAGCCTACTATTTTACCGCAAGGGTACACCCAATATACCCCTATCTCCCATTACCTATTTACAGATAATCCCTACTATCTCCCACTAACCTATATTATTTTCTTCTACTACTACCCCTATCTCCCAGGCCCCCCCTAAACAGACAGTACTACCCTTACCACCCATTACGCCCACCTATACTTACCAGATACTCCTACAAATCTCCCAGCTATTACTACTACCTACTACTATACTACCTTTATTACCTTATTACCTATTTATCTCCCATTGCCTTATAATCCCCTCTATTTTTTCTACCGGTACCCTTGAGCCTGTTTTACCTATGTAAATTTTACCTTATACTTATCTTCAATCTCGCACCGATTACTATTCACCCTATAAATTTTACCTAGTAAACAATATACCTCCCCCGGTATATTTCTCGCCCGATATATCCCTATTTTTCTCCCACCCAAAGGGGTAACACTCTTATACTTACTGCAAGGGACCTTTACCTCCCAATTATTACCCCAATAATTTCCCTAAGTCTACCACTACTTTACTATTTACCCCTTACCTACTTTAGGTGGACTATAGGAGTATTCCTCTCCTTACTTAAGCCTTTCTGCCTATGTTATTTATTAACTAATAGTCCAGTAATAACCACTATTCCCCTATTATATATAATGCCTACCCCTATTACCTTATTATATATAATCCTCCCAACCCCCATAGTAAGCTACTATCCCCATCAAATCCCTCTGCCGCTATATATACGGATACTCCCACACATCTCCCAGCACTCCCACACATCTCCCAGCAATACTATCTTACTATATCCCCATAACTACCCAACGTACTGATTTACTAGTATTACTACACCCTTGTAAACAGTATATACCATCCATTTTCTCACTACTATTATAATTATATACTAATTTTATATCATCCTCCCTACTACTACTTTTACCCCTGTAGCCCATAAAATTTTTACACACCTCTTATTTCCCATCACAGGTCACCCTATTTTCTCCCCTTACTCTTGAGCCCCTTACTCTTGAGCCCCTTTTACCTATGTAAAGTTTACCCCCTCTTCCCCCTCACTATAGCACCGATTACTATTAACCCTATAAATTTTAGCTCTTAAACAATATACCAGCCCCGGTATATTTATCGCCCGATATATCCCTATTTTCTCCCACCCAAAGGGGTAACATTCTTGTACTAACCGCAAGGGAACTTTACCTGCCAATTACCGCAAGGGTATTTCCCCCTATTGCCCTATTATATATAATGCCCTACCCCCTATTACCCCATTATATATAATGTTCCCAACCCCGTAGTAAGCTACTATTCTCACTACTCCCCACAGCGGCTATTTATACGGATACTCCCACAAATCTCCCAGCACACCTATCACCCTACTATACTATTTTACTATGTCTCCCATAACTTACCACCGTACTGATTTACTAGTATTACTTATTTTTATACTCCTTGTAAACAATTTATACCATCCATTTTTTCACTACTATTATATTGACATAGTTATCTTATATCAACCTACCTACTACTACTTTTACCCCTGTAGCCCATAAAATTTTTATACACCTATTATTTCCCATCACAGGCTACCCTATCTATCTATTTTTTTACTAATACCCCTTGAGCCTCTTTTACCTATGTAAATTTTACCTTATTATTCCCCTCTCTGTAGCACACATTACTCTTACCTTCATAAATTTTAGCCCCTAAACAATATATCAGCCCCGGTATATTTCTCCGCTGGGTATATCCCTATTTTTCTCCCACCCAAAGGGTAACATTCTTGTACTAACCGCAAGGGACCTTTACCTACCAATTATTTACCCAATAATTTCCCTAAGTCTACCACTACTTTACTATTTACCCCTTAAGGTTGACTATAGGAGTATTCCTCTCCTTACTTAAGCCTTTATGCCTCTGTTATTTATTAACTAATAG
>JAAXHB010000465.1 GCA_012271125.1 Actinomycetota bacterium
GCCCGCCAAACCCTGTGCGCCGCGGTGAACATGCCCATCCACGACAAGCGCAGAGCCAATCCCCTGACCGGCTGATACATACAACATAACCCTGGCACCTAGCGCTCGGCCATGGTGGCGCCATTCCGCCAAGGCGGCGGCCTTGGCGTCGTGGGCGGAATGAACCGGGACATCCGGGTAACGAGCACGAAGCTCGGGGATCAGATCGAAGCCCTGCCACTGGGGACTCTCTGTCATTAAAATGACCCGCTCATCGCGCTCCAAGAACGGACCCGGAACGGCGACGCCAATGCCATCGACTTGTTTCAGTTTCGCGATGTGGCGATCAAGTATTCCGGATATCTCTTTAAAGGTCTGCTTTGCGGAACCATCCCGCGCGATCGGGAACTCACTGGTTTCCTGCAGGTCGCCTCTCAGGCTGAACGCAGCAACGGAAAAGCTACGCCGCTGCAATCTGAGGCAAAGGACGTAACGACCGGAGCCCGAAAAGCTCAAGTTGATCGATCGCCTGCCGCGCCCCCCGCGAACAAGCCCCACTTCCTCGACGATGCCATCGTCAATGAACCGTGCAATCGCGCGCGTGACCGTAGCTTGGTCGAGGCCGGTAGCAACGCTGATTTCCTTGCGCGAGCACGCCCCCATGTCTTGCAAGGCCGCCAAGATAGCGCGCCGGTTGTGGCCTTGAATGCCTTCGATTGACAGGCCTTTCCGAGCAAGTTTCATGTCCGAACCTCAATTTCTTCAAATCGGCTCAAACATAACAAGTATTTCTTGCGGCCTGCGATAAATTGTCGAGTGCTACGCATCAACGACCTTCTGAAACAGGATGTCCGCGAATTTCGCGCTTTCCCGGATTTTCGCCGCATTCGGTATGTCGATCCGCGCGATTTTGGTGCGTGTTTCGTTCTGATCCTTACCGCCGCGCGCATGGCGCTCGGCCAGGCGCTGCACAAGCAGGCTGTCGGGCGCATCAACGAAGACGCGTAGATCAAAATGGAATGCCGCCGTTCTCCAAGGCGAGCCATTCATCAGAATGTAATTGCCCTCGACAATGCAGACGGTCTCATCGCCTTCGATCCTGGTGCCGTCAGGAACCGGGTCATGCGTGCGCCGCGAATATCGCGGCCACCAGAAAGCGTCGCCGCTGGACAGATGCGCCACGGCTTGGGCAAACGCGGCGCCATCGAACGTATCGATGCGGCCCTTCACGCTCCGCAGCCATTCCGCATCAAGCCGTGCATTCGTCTTATGAAACCCATCCATCGGACAGTTGGCAGCGATTTGTCCCGTCGCCCGGAGGTCGTCGGTCAGCCGTTCAGCCAGCGTCGATTTGCCGGTCGCGGGAGGACCTGCAATTGCGACAACAAGCGGTGGCTGTCCCGCGCCTATTCGCATCTCGATTGCGCCCAGAAGGCTTGCATAGTCGGTTAGATGCTCAGGCATCCATCCAGCTC
>JAAXHB010000466.1 GCA_012271125.1 Actinomycetota bacterium
GGTGAAAAGCCATGCGATCGAGCGCGAGGCGGCGATCTTTACGATTTCCGTAATCCTGAAGATTCCCGAAGAAGACGCAGAAAAGATGGTAGGTGAACAGCCGGAGCAGCCGGAGCCAATTCTGCCCGCACTGCCACCGCCGCCGAACGGACCTCCACCGCCGAACAGCCAACAGGATGAAGACGAGGACCAAGAAGACGAAGAAGACGAAGAACAGCCCAGAGCCGCCGCCAGTTTCGTCAAGGACGGTCGTCGGCTAGTTAAAGAGCTTACGAAGGCGATCCACCTCAAGAGTCTAGCCGATCGGGAGCGGTCGCACGCACGGGCGCTGGAGGGACTCTTTCAAGGGGCGATTTCCGATGCCGTGCGGAAACTTCGAAACGTGGCCACTGGTGTTCTACCAAGCGGTTCCAGCCAAAGGGCGGCTGCAATTACAGGTCAGATATTCGATACGGATGCGCTGTTCCATTTGATCGTCTCGGCAAGCCGCGAGCAGCTGCTACTGACCATGTGGCAAGGCGCCCAGTCAGAACTGGCGGTGCGCTCCGATCGGAAGGCGAGCGTGGAGCAGGTTACCAACCAATTAGCTGTTGTGATCCCGCAGTCCCAGGCCACGAGTCTACCGCAATGGTTTCTGAACGCTGCAGGTGGGTTCCTTGATTCGGTCTTCGCGCAGAGCTATTGGGAGCAGATCGCGGCCACAACTCGAGACGACATCCGGCAGTCCGTCCAGCAAGGTCTGGAGGAAGGTCTGTCGATGCGAGCAATTGGCGAACTAATTGAAAGTGCGCGTGGCGGAAAGTATTCTAGGGACAGGGCTATGACAGTTGCCATCACGGAATCGGCGGGAGCGACGAACGCCGGCCACCAGGCAGGAATTGAGCAGATCGTTACGGAGACTGGTCTGAAGCTTGGGAAGGAGTGGGCGGCTCTTGGCGATGATAGGGTTCGAGAGACCCACGAAGCAGCGGACGGTCAAATAGTGGCTTCCGACGAGCAGTTCCAAGTCGGCAACCAACGTGCACCTTATCCTGGCCACTGGTCACTATCAGCAGCGGAGCGGGTCAACTGCCGCTGTGTAATCC
>JAAXHB010000467.1 GCA_012271125.1 Actinomycetota bacterium
CACCAGATGCGCTTCATCGAGTACCACGAGCGCGTCTGCACCGAGTAGCCCCGCGTGATAGGGTCGCATTTTACGCGACACCCCATATCCCGAAAACAAGAGCCGCGAGCCGATCATATCGACAGTACCAACGACGATGGCCGGTGCAGCCGGGTTCGCAAGCCAATCCCGATTATCTACATACTGGCCGCGCAGCGTACTCACGCTCAGTTCATCGTCTCCCGACTTTTCCCTGATTGCATCGGCGACGGTCGTTGCTTGATCGACCACCGCCCTCCTGTCAACTACATAGACCAAACGCCGAGGCACCCTAGCTCCAGCTTTACGGGCCAGATACCAGATCGCCATTACTGCCGTCTTGCCGAGGCCCGTCGGAATATCGAGCGCAGAGGGAATAGAACTCTTGGCGAAATAGTCGCGGTAAAGACTCTGCTGCCAATCGAACGGCTGAAACCCCATCAGCTCTTCAAAACGCTGTTTAAAGTCGTCGCTCACGCTCGCGATTACCTCACTATCGGCTAACTATGTATCGCGCTTCCCCACAAGGATTTCGCCCCCACCTAAACAAACCTCCTGTGCGCTCTTCCGCCTCGTATCGTGTCAGCATTCGGCAAGCCGAGCAACATGCCCATTAGCCGCTTGAGTTTAACAGCCGCAGGCGTGAGCCCAGCGTCCTCGTCCTTATTCTCTGAAGGCTGCACCTCGTTATTGACCTCAGTCATTCTACCTCGGAAATACCTGGGAGTGTGCGGGGGATCGACTCCAATGAGGCCGGGGCAGGTCCGCCCCGGAAAATGTGGGTGGTGGCAACCGTCCACGCCCACAGCAGCTTACTCCAACGAGGGCGGGGCGGGTACACCCCGGAAATAGCCCCGGCGGAACTTCTCGTGCGGTTAAAACACAATGCGAGAGGCTACCAGCCCTTTCTCTCGCACCCGAGCACTCGCCGGGGACGCGGCGGACGCTCCTCTAAACAATAGTAGCCTGCCGACCCGGCACTTCATACGTCTTACCCAAGCTCTCTACCAAAGAATCAACCTGGTTGGCAGGCCCCAAGTCCACGATGCGGGAGCGGATCATACAGA
>JAAXHB010000059.1 GCA_012271125.1 Actinomycetota bacterium
CGCAAATACTCCATCGAGAACGGCCAGGTCACCGCGATTGCCACCGCTGAGGAAGCCGCTCAGGACGGCTCGGCTACCGGAGTGCATCTGCCGTCGCCGTCATTTTGGCCGCTAGCCGTTGCCGTAGGCCTGCCGCTGATTGGCTACGGGATCATCTTCAACCTCTGGCTAGCACTCGCAGGAGTAGTGGTGACAATTGCCTCGCTGTATTCCTGGGCTATGGAACCTGTCGACGACCCCGACGCAGCCCACGACCATGATGCCCACGATCACGATGACGGTGACCATCATGCCCACGACCATTATGACGGTGACAACCATGAGTGATCAAAGCACCACCGGCATGTCCAACACAAAGCTCGCCATGTGGGTCTTCCTCGGCTCAGAATGCCTGCTCTTCGGCGGACTCGTCTCCACCTACCTGCTCTACAAAACCCGCGGCAACGGCAAAACCCTGCCCACCGACGTCTTCGACATCCCCTTCACCTCAGTCAGCTCATTCGTGCTGCTGATGAGCTCACTCACAATGGTGCTCGCCCTCTCCGCTGTCGCCCGCGGCGAAACCACCGCCGGCCGCACCTGGCTACTCGCCACCGCCCTACTCGGCGCAGTCTTCATCGGCGGCCAGGTCTACGAATTCACCAGCTTCGTGCGAGAAGGCGTCGCCTTCACCACCAACCCAGCCAGCAGCGCATTCTTCACCCTCACCGGCTTCCACGGCGTCCACGTCAGCCTCGGCATCGTCATGCTCATGTCGTTATGGGTGGCGTCACTCAAAGGCAAACTCACCCAACAAAACGCAGAAACCGTCGAAATCGTCGGCCTCTACTGGCACTTCGTCGACGTTGTCTGGATTTTCATCTTCACCGTGATCTACCTAATCCCCGCCAACTGATCAGGACTATTAAGGCGACGACATGAACGACACAGACACGATCACTACCGCCGTTATTGACGACGACATGAGCGGCGTCACCGACGACCACGACGACAATCATGATGACTGGCACGATGCCGGTCACGATGACGGGCACGGGCATGCCACCACCGGCGACTACGTCAAGATCGCCATCATCCTCGCAGTAATCACCGGCATCGAAGTCTTCACCTACTTCGAATCCGTTCTCGACTGGGGCGCAGCCCTTGTGCCGTCACTTATCGTGATGATGATCCTCAAGTTCTATTTAGTCGCCATGTGGTTCATGCACCTCAAATACGACAACAAAATCTTCAAACAACTTTTCGTTACCGGCCTGGTGCTAGCCGTAGTCGTCTACTTGTTAACCCTCACTGCTTTTGAGTTCTGGTCCAACCCGGCAAACCCCTTCGCCTAACCAGCCGGCGACCCTGCCCTCGCCACTCACCAGAATCTCTCACCTTCAGCCTTGCCGCAAGCGTTTCGATTACCGACTTGTGAACGCAACGGCACTGATTCCTAATGCTGGCTAGTTCCGTTTCCTGGTTGCCCTATCAGCCACACCCCGAGGTCTGGATCGCAATCGGTGCCATCTTGGCTCTCGGCATCTTCGCAGTTCGCGTAATCGGCCCCATCGCCGTCCCCAACTCCACCAATAACCAATCCCCTACCGACGCCCAGACCATCGTCACCCGATCCCAGAAAATCTTCTTCTTCACAGCTCTTGTCATTCTCTGGATTTCCGCTGACTGGCCTATCCATGACATCTCAGAGGAATACCTCTACTCCGTGCACATGTTCCAGCACCTGCTAATCAGCTTCGTTGTTCCTCCCCTGTTGCTGCTCGCTGTCCCGCAATGGCTTGCCCGACTAATCGTTCTCGAAGACAGTCGCTTTTCCAAAACAATGCGCCGGCTCTGTCATCCAGTCGTCGCCGGCGTTGCCTTCAACATCGTCCAAGCCTTCGCCCACTGGGGCGTCCTCGTTGACCTGTCGGTGCGCAACGGCGAGTTCCACTACTTCATGCACCTGCTCGTGTTCGCCACCGCGCTATTTATGTGGATGCCCGTGCTCGGCCCACTGCGTGAACTGCACCTCACTGAACCCGCCAAGATGGTGTATCTGTTCACCATGTCAATCGTGCCAACCGTGCCAGCGGCTTGGCTCACCTTCGCCGAAGGCATCGTTTATCCCATCTACGGCCACGACGTTCGACTCTGGGGTATCTCCGCCACCGCGGATCAGCAAGCCGCCGGTGCCATTATGAAAGTGCTCGGCGGTGGTCTGCTCTGGCTGCTGATCGCGATTCGCTTTTTTCGATGGTGTGCGGTGCAACGCCGTGAAGACGCCCACCAAGTCGAGCTCCGCCACCAGAACACCTCCTCCTCACACGCGTCCAACACCTCGCCTGCTACCGACGCCACCCCTGCCGGTGTTGGCTCTAACTCCTAGCCTCTCCCACAATGCTTGACGTCCGCCAAATCCGCTCCGACCCCGACGCTGTCAAGGCTGCGCTGCTGCGCCGTGGCGAACCCACCTCCCCTATCGACGAAGTCATCGACCATGACAAAACCCACCGCGAACTGACCCACCAAGCCGACGAACTGCGGGCCGAAATCAAGCAAGTATCCGCCCAGGTCGGCGAACTCCACCGCGACGGCAAAGCTGACCAAGCAACTGAACTGCAAGAAAAAAGTCGCGAGCTAGGCACCCAAGTCGACGATCTAACCGCTCAAGCCGAACAACGTGGCGAATGGATTAACCGCATCCTGTTGTTCGTCCCGAACCTTCCCGCCGATGACTGCCCTGACGGTTCCGGCCCAGAAGACAACCCCATCATCCGCGAACCCGAAGACCGTTCCTATGAACCCCACCAAAAAGTCCCCCACTGGGACATTGGTACCGAGCTCGGCATCCTCGATGTTGAGCGGGCGGTGCGCATGTCCGGTGCGATGTTTGCCATGTATCGCGGCCTCGGTGCCCGCCTGCTGCGAGCACTTATCAACTATGGCCTTGATCGCAACCGTGATCTATATGAGGAAGTCCGCCCCCCAACACTGGTCCGCACCGAGACCCTCACCTCCACCGGACATCTGCCCAAGTTCGCTGACGACGCCTACCACCTCGAACGCGATGACCTCTGGGCAATCCCAACCGCCGAAGTCCCGCTTACATCGATCTTGACTGGTGAAATCGTCGACGAATCCGACCTGCCAATGCGTCTCATGGCACACACTTCTTGTTATCGCCGCGAAGCCGGCTCCGCCGGTCGAGACACCCGCGGCCTGCTGCGAGTACACGAGTTCGACAAGGTCGAGCTCTATGCCTTCTGCACCCCGAATCAAGCCAACGACCTTCATCAGGAAATCCTCACGCGTGCCGAAAGCGCTATTGCCGACCTCGGCCTGCGCTACCGCATCTTGGACCTGTGCGCTGCTGATCTCGGTGCTGCCTCAGCTCGCACTTATGACATTGAGGTTTACTCCCCAGGCACCGACCAATGGCTTGAAGTATCAAGCATTTCCTGGTGCCGTGACTATCAAACCCGCCGTGCCGGTATCCGTTTCCGCCCAGCCGATGGCGGACGTCCACAAATGGTGCACTCGCTCAACGGCTCCGGTTTGGCAGTGCCACGTGTATGGGCATCGCTTGTAGAGACCTACCGCCAAGCCGACGGCAGCATCGCCATCCCCGACGCCCTCACCCCCTACATGTCCGGCACTACCACAATTCCCATCCCCTAGCCCCATCCCCTAGCTTCTTGCCCCGTTTGAGCGCGAGGTTAGGTGGCAATACTCATTCCGATAGCTGCAGCAGTGATGCCAAGTCCAAGAGTCGCCATCAGATAACCCGATGCTTTCCATGTGCTGACTGCCCAGAGTGTGCGTAGCTCTTGAGCTAACGCTGAAAAGGTCGTCAGCGCTCCAAGCCCGCCGACACCAGCAATTGTCATTGCTGGATTTCCGGCACTTGCCAACAATCCCATGGCGAACGCACCGACAACGTTGACAACAAGCGTTCCCCAGAGCGCACCATATAAACGACCCGCCTGCCAGCGCAACACAGCACCCAAGCCCGCTGCCACCATGAAACCAACTAGCACAACCATCACACCGTCCGCCTTTGTGCCAGCCAAGCACCCGACATCACCGCTGCTACCGCTAGCACTACCGAACTCACCACAAACCCAACCGCGGCAATCACAGATGAATCCCTTACGTCAAGGGTCAACACTGCAAAAGTTGAAAACGTTGTCAGACCTCCGCAAAACCCCACCCCAAGCCCAAGCCTCAGCAACTCTCGCGCACCCGAAGCTGTGACAAATACCACTGCACCCAAAATCAGTGACCCCAGCGTGTTGACCGTCAACAACACCAAGACTTCACGCCAAAGCTCTCCACCCGACATCACTTCCCCTAAACCCCATCTCGCACCAGCCCCCATGGCTCCGCCTGCTGCCACCACCAGCGGCCTCACCAGACGCTCACCAGTCCTGATCCCGTTCACCACCTGCCATTTTCGCACCTCACAAGGAGCTTGCAAGACAACTCCTCGCCTAAAGTCAGCATCTGTGAACACAGATGGGTCACATGAAGAATCAGATGAGAACTCAAGAACCATCCTTGAAGCAAGTGGGGTTGATGTTGCCGCAATGCGCGAAAGCTACGAATCACACGGCCTCACTAAAGCCGACCTTGCAGCCGATCCCATCGAACAATTTGAGCTCTGGTTCATCAACTGGATTCGCACTGAGCCCTACGATCCCAACGCGGTCATAATTGCCACTGTCGACAACAACCAATGGCCTTCAGCACGAGCCGTGCTGCTCAAAGGCGTCGACAAAAACGGCTTTGTCTTTCACACCAACCGCACCTCTGACAAAGGCAAAGATCTAGAACGCTCCAAACGAGTTGCCATGTGTTTTCTATGGCATCCGCTGGAACGCCAAATACGGGTCGTCGGTCAGGTCGAGCATCTCGACGACTCCATCAGCGACGCTTACTTTGCTTCCCGCCCTCGTGGTGCGCAGATCGGCGCATGGGCGTCGCCGCAATCTCAAGTGCTTGCGAACCGAACTGAACTCGACGACCTGCTGGCAGTAACCAAGGCACGCTTTGCTGAAGACGAAGACGACCTCGGTTCGCCGGTTCCTAGACCACCGCACTGGGGCGGCTATCTCGTTCGACCCTTGTCGATTGAGTTTTGGCAAGGCCGGCGCAACCGACTACATGACCGCCTGCGTTACCGGCGAGCAGAGTCACAAGCACATCTACCCAGCAACGAATCCGACTGGGTTATTGAACGCCTAGCTCCCTAAGTCTCCAATCCCGGCACGGACTCTGATTCCTCCGGTGACGCCTTCCTTTGCTGCTGCCATTGCTGCATCAGGCTCGAATATCTCGACTCGTATACCAGCCAGCCAAGCAATACCAACAAGCCCAATTCAACAATGATCGCAAACCGCAGCGGATCGCTAAACCAGTTGCCAATGCGCTCAGGCCAACCTGCAATGAAACGCACGGCTGGTCCAACCAAAAAGTCACCGTTGTTGAAGACGAACTCAACAACCAGCCAAGCCAGCCAATAGGCATCGGTTACAACCCGACGCCGCAACTCACACGCTGTCACCTGTCGCCAGCCCACCAAAAACACGCCAGCAACTCCCAACAAACACAGCACCCCGAGACGATGCGGTGTGGTCATGTCGATCCAAGCCTGAAGATCGGTTTGGCGTTCGATAAACCACTCAACGAATATGTTGCTCGCGAACACATCGTCTCGAAGCTGTAACTCCCACCAGCCGTAGTTCATGAGGTATGCGCCGGCCAACACCAGCATCAGCCCCGATACTCGATTGACCCAACGCAGCATCTGTCGCATCCGTGTCACCACACCGGTTCGTGCCAGCGCCAAGGCCATAGTCAAAAACGTGATTACTGAACCCATCCCCAGGCCATAGGCAATGAAGTTGGCGACCCCGTCCCAGAAGCCCACGTCATCAAAGCTCGATGCAACGCTTGCTATAAATAGTCCTATGGTGCATGACAGCGACACCACCGCATAGCTGACCCCGAACAAGAACACCGAACCCAAGCCACGGCTGTCGGTGCCTTTGCTCATTTTCGGCAGTCGCAAGTTGATGGCTTTCCCAGCAAGCAAAACGACACCCATCAGCAGCATCAAAACGCCGACGCCTATGGTGACATACCCAATGCGATCAAGAATCGCCCCTTGGCTCAAGACAGTCTCAAACAGCAAGCCAAACAAGCCGAAGACGCCGATGAATCCGACGGTGAGGGTGATGCTGACTGCAAACGCCCGCAACAGCGTCGCCAGCAGCTGTCGCTCAGCCCCGACTGTGTCATCTGCAGTTTTGCTTGACGGGTCTATCCCTAAGAAATACGACAAGTACGCAGGCAGCAGCGCAAACCCGCATGGATTAAACGCAGCAATCAGCCCCAGCGAGTACGGGAAAGCAAGTGCCAGTTCCATAGTGCCTCTATTCTGCCCCCATAACGGCTGCGATCTTGGTTCTCAACGACTCAGCATCAAGTGCTCCACCGAAAATATCCACCAGCTCACCGTCAGAGTTGAAGAAAGCAGTAGTCGGCATCGCCAACCCATCAACAGCTTGGAATATTTCCAAATCCCTGTCACTACCAGTATCAAACGTCACGCCGGTTCGCTCCAACAACTCCAGAGCATCGTCTGGGTTGGCATCCTGCGACAGTCCCAAAAAGCGCACCTCGTCACCTAGTTCCTGATGAACCATCTCAAACTCCGGCAGCTCCCGCTCACATGGCGGGCACCATGCCGCAAAAAAGTTCACCACCAGCGGCGCCCCGAAATACTCCCCCAACTTCGACTCAGCTCCCCCCTCCAACCTCTGAAACGTCAGCCCCTCATACCCACCGCTAGAACCGCCACCCCCACACGCCCCCAGAGTCACCAGCAGCGCCATGCACAACGTCAACCAACGGGTAATGGGATTGCCCCTACGGTGAATGGGGATCGAAGGTATAACAAAGAACATCGGACGGGGTGCGGTGGGAGGTGGCTTCGCCGATCATTCGTAGATGCTCAAGATGGGCGAACGTTTCAGAGGCTGCCATACCTCCCCAAGCTCGCTCTGAGAAAAGCACCTTCATGTAAGCCTCAACTGGAGCACCAGCAAGGTCAGCACTAGCTGCTCGCAGTATGTCAAGACGCTCTTCATGATGACGATGGATTGCGTTAGTGCGACCAGCCAAGTCGCTGAAGGGATGACCGTGAGCGGGCAGACATATATTCACACCATCAAGCCCTGCCACTCGTGACAGCGACTCAAAAAATGCGTTGAGCGGGTCAGAAGCATCGGCGGTCCCGGCAATATGTGGAGTGATCGTTGGCAGCACATGATCACCGGAAAGCAGCACCCCTTCGGTCGGGTCCCACAGGCACAAGTGGTCAGTTGTGTGCCCTGGAGTGTGAATCGCAAACCATTCCCTGTCGGCAAAGCGCACCACAGCACCATCGTCGACTCGCATGGTCGGCGCTGGTATTCGAAATCGTGATTGACCGGTTTCGATGTCGGTTTTGACCCAGAGCCGGATCGCTTCATCAGGTGGTGCTTCGCGTGGTGTCCCCCAGGGGGTGCTGCCAAGCTCTGCGAGTTTGGTTTTCCAAAGCTCCACTAGGTCTTCGGTGTCAAGCTCAAGCATTTCTAGCTCAATGTCGTCGTTAGCGAAATTCGCTGCATCACTGGTGGTGAAAGAACTATGTGCCAAAAGGTCAGCACCGGTTTCTTCACGCAACTGGTGACTGCCACCAAAATGATCTGGATGTGAATGCGTGACAATCGCAGTGTGTACCCGCTCAAGGGGAATACCTGCCGTTTTAAGTCGACTCAGCAACGCATTCCATGACGCCTCTCCTGGCAACCCCGGATCGACAAGTGCCACACCCTTTGAATCAATGAGCGCATAACAGTTGACATGACCAAGACCGGGCATGTCAATCGGAAGCTGCAGCCGCAGAACTCCCTGAGCAACTTCGGTTATCTCATCTGAGGCCGGCTCTTGTTCTTGCTTGCGGTACTTCTTTGCCGTCATCTCGTCGCAGTCTTTGTCGTCATCGCCATTGCTTAAGTCTGCGATGTTCACTACGACTACAAGCGCTCATGCTCTGTGAACTGCGTCACATTTATCCGATAAAGCCGGACTCCCTGTACCAGCGAAGCTCCTTGATGCTTTCTTGAATGTCTTCAAGCGCCCGATGCGTCCCCGCCTTTTTGGGCGCGCCGTCAGCAATCTCGGGCCGCCAGCGCAACACAAGCTCGCGAATGGATGTCACATCCACCGAGCGATAGTTCAGAAAATCCTCAATCTCAGGCAGCTGACGTGCCAAAAAACGCCGATCCGTGCCGATGGAGTTACCGCACAAGGGAACCTTGCCCGGTTCGCTGATATGTGTCTTCAAAAAGTCAAGCGTCTGCTTGCCGGCCTCCTCCAAGCTGATCTTTGACTCTTGCACACGCTGCGTCAGCCCACTGCTCTCGTGCATCTTTTCAACTATGTCGATCATGTTGTTCATGACCTCGTGGGACTGATGTATCACCAGCTCAGGGCCAGCAGCGACGACCTTAAGGTCGTCGTCGGTGATCAGGGTCGCGATCTCAATGATGCGATCCTTGACAGGGTCAAGCCCGGTCATCTCTAGGTCCATCCATACAAGCACGCCCGAATCGTAGTGGCAGGGTGTGACACCAATACAAAAGCGAGCCCCGTCAGTTGTGACATAACATCGGGTTAGTGACGATCAAGGTTTCGGTGATGCGGTTGGACGCGGAGCTGCCGTTGCCGCAATACGCCAAACCCGGCGACGCCGGCCTGGACCTGTGGGCGAGAGAAGATGTCACTTTGGCACCCGCAGGTGGTCGGGCACTGGTGCCAACAGGCATTGCCCTAGGGCTGCCCGACGGTTATGCCGGCTTTGTGCAACCCCGCAGCGGACTAGCACTCAAACACGGGGTGACCTGTCTCAACACGCCCGGGCTGATCGACTCCGGCTACCGAGGCGAAATCAAGGTCTTGTTGATCAACACCGATCCGTCTGAGGCGTTTCAAGTAACGAGGGGCGAACGCATAGCTCAGCTCGTCATCAAGTCCGTGAGCACCGTCGAACTCGTTGAAGTTCAAGAACTCGACGCCTCCGACAGAGGCGACGGCGGTTTCGGCTCAACCGGTCGCTAAACAACCTCTGACCCGCCAACCCCTCCCGCATTAGCCTGCGGAGCCGTGGCCCTAGTCGTAGAAAAGTTCGGCGGCACCTCAGTCGCCGACGCAGCTCACATCAAAGCTGTCGCCGATCATGTCGTCCGCCGCCACAACCACGGCGACCAGGTCGTCCTAGTCGTCTCCGCAATGGGCTCCGAAACCGACGACCTACTACGCCTCGCCTCCGACCTCTCCGATAATCCGCCAGCACGTGAACTCGACATGCTCATCACTGGCGGCGAACGCAAAGCCTGCGCTCTAATGGCCATGGCGATCAGCGCCCTCGGTGTCACCGCCGAATCCTTCACCGGCAGCCAGGCCGGATTCCTCACCGACGACACCCACACCAACGCCAAAATCCTCGAAATCACCCCCGAACGCATCACCGACGCCGTCGCCGCAGGCATCGTCCCCGTCGTCGGCGGCTCCCAAGGCGCATCGCCACAACGCAACGTCACATTCCTCGGCAGAGGCGGCTCCGACACCACCGCCGTCGCCCTCGCCCACGCCATAGGTGCCGACTACTGCGAGCTCTACACCGACGTTCCCGGCGTGTTCAGCGCCGACCCCCGCATCGTCGACAAAGCACGCCTCATGGCAACCGTCTCATTCGACGAACTGCTCGAAATGACCGCAAGCGGCTGTCCGAAACCGGCCATGCGAGCCGTCGAACTCGCCCGCAGCCACAACGTGGAACTGCACGTCCGCTCGGCGTTCACTTGGATGCCCGGCACAACCGTCACCAGAGAGGAAACCATGGAACGAGCCATAATTTCAGCCGTTACCCACGACACCAGCGAGGCCAAAATGACCGTCTCAGGCGTGGCCGACAAGCCCGGCGTGGCGGGGCAGCTCTTCCGGGCGCTCGCCAACGCCGACATCAACGTCGACATGATCGTGCAGAACGTCTCCGCCCAGGGCGTGACCGACATCAGCTTCACCGTGCCCATCGACCAGCTCGCCACGGCGCTCGACATCGCCACCGGCATGCAGACCGACTTGGGCGCTACTTCTGTGTCCGGCGACGACGGCATCGCCCGCGTCAACCTGATCGGCGCGGGCATGCGCACGAACCCCGGCGTGGCAGCGCAAATGTTTGAGACGTTGGCGGCTGCGGGCATCAACATTGAGATGATTTCGACATCTGCAATTCGAATTTCTTGCGTGATTCGAGCCGACGACACTGAGCGCGCCGTCAACGTTTTGCACGACGCTTTCGAACTAGACCAGCCCCGCGACCAACGCAGCTAGCGTGACATTTATGCGTGCCAAGTCACTTCGTGTCGGAGTTGTTGGCGCAACCGGACAGGTCGGCTCAGTCATGCTGACCTTGCTAGCCGAGCGCGCCTTTCCCTTGGATGAGCTGCGACTTTTCGCCTCTGAACGCTCCGCCGGCAAAACTCTTGATTTTGCCGACAACAACGACGACAGCAACGGCCAAACAAGAGAGATACCAAAAGAAATTACGGTTGAAGACGCTGCCAGTGCCGACTACTCCGGTCTCGATGTCTGCTTGTTCTCAGCCGGTGCCACAACTAGCCGTGCGCTCGCTCCCAAAGTCGCCGACAGCGGCGTCACCGTTATCGACAACTCCTCAGCTTGGCGCAACGACCCCAATGTGCCCCTAGTCGTCTCCGAAGTCAACCCTCACGCCTTAGACAACACTCCTAAAGGCATCGTCGCCAATCCCAACTGCACCACGATGGCTGCCATGCCGCCGCTGTGCGCCCTCAACGCCGAAGCCGGCCTCAATGCCATGGTCGTGTCCACCTATCAGGCGGTGTCGGGCGCGGGCATCGCTGGCGTTGCCGAACTAGACGAACAAGTCCAAAAAGCCGGCACGAACAGCCCGTCGCTCACCTACGATGGCTCGGCACTCGGACTTGAAGCCGGTGCTTCGTTTCCTGAGCCGATTGCTTTCAACGTCATCCCTTTAGCGGGCGATCTAGTCGACGATGACTCGAACGAAACCGTCGAGGAACGCAAACTGCTGAACGAATCACGCCGGATTCTCGAACTGCCCGACCTGCAAGTCGCTGGAACCTGCGTGCGTGTGCCGGTCTACACCGGCCACTCGCTAAGCGTCAGCGCTTCATTTGATCGCCCGATCTCGCCCGAGCGTGCCCGTGAGGTTCTGACCAACGCTGCGGGCGTGGTCTTGGAAGACGTCCCCACGCCGCTCAAGTCAGCCGGCATCGACCCTTCCATCGTTGGACGCATCCGCCGCGACCCGACCCGTGAACACGGCATCTCGTTTTTCGTGTCCGGCGACAACCTACGCAAAGGTGCCGCCCTCAACACCATCCAAATTGCCGAAGTGATGGCACAACGAGGCCTGCTCTAACACCGCTTCTTTAGCGGCGTTTCTTAAACGGCGCTGCTCTCATCCGGCGACCTTGCCGGCCACCGACCCTGCTTTATCGCCTCGCTGATTTCCGGACGCGGTCCCAGCCCCCAACGCACCGTTGCTAACACCGCCTTCGTGCAAGGCCGAATCATCAACGGCTCCACCAGCATCGGCATAGTCGACTTTTTCTGGGATGACTTTTTCTGGCTCAGCATCTCTCGAGCAAAGTTCGGCAACAACGTCGACGCGGCCGCGTAGATCACCAAATACGGCGGCCTTGATAACAACGGAATCTGCGGCCACCTCAAAAACTTGACCGCATCAACGGCCTGATGGTTGACCTCTAATTCGCTTCGAAACGCATTCAAGCACTCGGCTAGCTCAGATGCCGACGTCGGCGGGTCGACCACGCCCATCCGCCGTGCTATCTCTGCCATCTCGTTCACATATGCGTCCTCAGCACCTGCCGGCAACCTGTCCGATCCGTAACGCCAATGTGCCGACCAGAAGCTGTCCACCTCGGTGCAGTGCACCCAGTTGAGCAGATGCGAATCCACTGCGTCATAGGCCTGCCCATTCGGAGCGACGCCTTTGACACGGCCATGCACCCGTCGCACTGTTTCAATCGCAGCCTCCGCATCAGCCATCGTCCCAAACGTCGTTGCGCTCAAATACGCACTGGTTCGATGCAACCGTCCCAAAGCATCCGCGCGGTAGTCGGAATGATCGGCAACGCCTGCCATCACAAGCGGATGCAGCGTCTGATACAACAACGCTCGCAGCCCCCCAACCATCATGGACAGGTCACCATGGACGAACCACATAACGCTGTCGGGCCCAACCAGACCATCGTCCAAATCAATGCCTCGAGTATTGACCGGCGGCTCAGGCGAGCCGGCAAGGAAGCGTCGCACCCCTGATCCCAGCTTGTGTCGAGCTGCCTCAATCACCCGACCACCCGACCATCCATAACCC
>JAAXHB010000009.1 GCA_012271125.1 Actinomycetota bacterium
CACTCATCTTTCCACAGACACGCTCACGGGCGCCTAACAAAACGCCAACCCTATTTGCACTCAATACATACATTTTTAGGTTACGACTAAGTTTATTATGAGACCACACACACAAATTACATCACAGAAAAAATTTAGTACTTGAAAGTTAGTAATTGGCAACCATAGGACTCACCTACATCGTTAGACATGCCAACAAATCCAAACCAGCATTTTACATGCAGCATAATCTAGATTGATTTTGAGGACCACACCCATATTTCACAACACAAATTTAAACAACAAAAGCATCACTGGGCAACCTTAGGAGACACTGACATACCAACAAAGCAATACCCCAAATGTACATGTACAAAGAGGACCACACACACAAAGCACAAGATAATTTATAACATCAAAATTAAGACTAGGCAACCACAGAACACACCCCTTGCCACAGACACACCTACACATTCCAAACCACACTGGTACTCAATACATACAGCATATGTCTACTTGTTACCACACCCACACACCACAACACAGGATCTTCATCGGGAACCACCATAGGACACGCCTACAATGCAACATGCCAACAAATTGACAGCCACCAACTGGCTCAAAATACACTCTGCAAACAGGATCAAGATTTATAGTGACCAAACCCACAATTCAAAACAAACGAGATATACAACATCAAACGAAACATAAGAGCTACAACATGACTCGTCAACAAATTACATGGTACTTAGTGGGGACCACATCCCCAAAACACAACAAAAGATTGAAAACATCAACGGTAACCCGTGGCAACTAAAGTACACAACTCATGCAAAACACCTCAACACAAGACAAACTGCAACACAATACATAGAGCAAAAGGCTACGACAAAGTTTATAATAGGACTACAACCACAAACCACAACACAGAGATTTACATCAACACTTGGCAACCAAAGGACACGCGTATATCGTCAGACATGCCTACAAAACCACAACAACTCCCCAACTGGCACAAAATACATAGAACAAAAAGGATCAAGGTTGATGATTGGGACCACACCCACAAATATCAGAGCAGAGATTTAAGTCTACGGTTAAGAATTTCGTTGTGACCACACCTACAAACCACTTTTAAAAGTACCACGTGTCAAATAGAGAACACGCATACATTGTCAAACAGGCTAACAAATCCACAATCACCCAGGCTACATGCAGCATAACGTATAGAGGTTTATTATGGTGACCACATGCACAATCACAACTAAATTAGGACTTCCCACATACACGCCCTTGGACAACCTGCTAATCCTAATGGCACTCATTTCTAAGTTTATTATGGGAACACACTTACAGCACAGAAAAAATTTACTACTTGAAAGTCAATAATTGGCAACCATAGGACACACCTACATCGTTTGACATGCCAACAAATCCACAACCTCCAACATGCATTTTACATGCAGCATAAATAATCTAGATTATGAGGACATATTTCACAACACAGATTTAAAAGACAAAGTCAACACTTGGCAACCAAAGGAGATGTTTACATTATGACACACCAACAAAGCAACCCCACAAATGTACATGCACCAGGAAGACCACACCCAATACACAGCTCAGGAAATCCTAAAACCCTAACCCTATAACATCAAAATTAACACTTGGCAACAATAGGACACACCAGACAC
>JAAXHB010000468.1 GCA_012271125.1 Actinomycetota bacterium
CGCCGAGACCGAAGGGGTAGCGGCGGGGCACTTGGGGCGGTTCGCGTAGGGGCTGGAGTTTCTCGTCTACGCCGGTCGGCGCGCACGCTAGGAAATCCTCAAACGAGTCCCAGCATCCTTCGCATAGGTCGATGCGGTCGTCTGCGTCGCCAGCCTTGCGCAGCGTGACGAAGTTTCCCTCCCCTTTGTCGGCGCGTTCGCAGCACCGGTCACACTCGATTACATGGACTAGCGTCATGCGTTGTCCCCGCGTAGGTCTTTCAGTAGGTCGGTTTCGATGTCGAGTTGGCTTAGGTTGTCCAGGTCGGGCTCGTTGCCGTACGGCACGCACGGGCGGTGCAGGTAGAGCATCACGGCGTACCTCATGACGTTGGCCATCGGGGCTTTGTGCGCACGCGCATATTCTGCGATCGCGTTGTAGTCTGCGAGCGTTAGTCGCATGGACACGATGCGGTCGTACTTGCGTCTAGGGGGCATCGCCGAACCGCCGGAAGTAGAGTCCCACGCGCAGCATCTCACTGCTGAACTCATAGTGCGTGCCGACATCCTCGACGCTGCTTATCCCCTCGTAGATGCCAGGCGGAACGTCTCGTGTGAGGCCTGGCGTGACCGTCATGAACACGCATGATAGCGGGCGTATCCACGGCGCTTTGTCCGCGGGTAGGTCGGGGTTCGCGCGATGGAACTCGTCGAGCGCCTGGTTGACGTCAGGCGCTAGAACAAATCGACACGCATGCGGCGCGATGCCGGGTTCGGGCGAGCCCGCAACGAACAAGCGTCCGCGCGGGCCCTGCAGAGGCGGACGCCAGCTCATTTGCGGAGCTCCCCCACGACGCATTCAGTGCCGGGGCCCATGCTATGCAGATGCACCGGCGTCTTGTCGGGAAGCCCTTGGAGTTGGTCGATGAAGGCTTGATCCGTCGCGTCGCTCACGCGAATGCCTTCGCTGAAGACGCCGCACGTCCGGCAGAACAACCAGTCGACTTGGCTCGGAAGGGGATGCACGCAGCTTTTCGGCCGGCGGTATCGCGTCACCACTGTGCCACCACGCCTAGCGCGACCATGTGCACGTACGCGGTCTCGCAGTTCATGTTGCTTAGGGTGGCCACTATCTCGACGCCGGGTACCACGACCTCGTGTATCACTTCGATTGGCCAGCCATCGAATAGGCCGGTATCGATGGCCCCCGCGGATGGATAGCACGATGTGCATCCCACTTGCACGTTGTTGAGTTGCAGCGGTACGTTGCTGCGCACGCGTACGGCTTGCAGTTTGAAGTGCATTTGTGGTGCGCAGCGGACCATCATGGTTGACCCGGGCTTGATTGCCATGTCGGCCGCCAGCGCAATGGGCACAAGCCCAGAGAATGGTGTGCGATCGCGATCTGTCGGCTCTGCGCGTCCCCACGC
>JAAXHB010000060.1 GCA_012271125.1 Actinomycetota bacterium
ACCTTGACGATCAGCTTTGACACCAACGCCGACAAGCTCGCTGACGGAACCATCACCACCGCTAATCGCACCGGCTGGTCAGAAGTCACCGGCAATGTCGTCCTCACATCCATCACTAATCTGACTTGTGACGGCACCGCCGACTGCGCCGGCATCACTGTCACCCAGCCAACACACGGCACCGCCACTGTCAATCAAACCAACAAGACCCTGACCTACACCCTGTCCGCCTCAGTCGAACAAGCCGTCACCTCAGAAACCTTCACCTACACCACCACCGCCAGCCACACCAGCGAGGAAAAGACCATCACCGTCACCATCCCCGCTACCGACAAACTCAACAACGACACCCCATCAGCCTTCTCACGCACCGGTCGTGTAGCCGTCAACGAAGTAATCACCGTCCTCAGCAACGACGAATGCGCCAACGCCTGCGCCGGCCTCACCGTCGCCACCGCCGCAACCCATGGCACCGCAACCGCCTTCACCGACACCGACGGCGTCCAAAAGATTCGCTACACCATCGCCGAGGACTACGGCGTGGTCACCTCCGACAGCTTCACCTACACCACCACCTCACACGATGGCGCAGCCACGGTCAACATCGCCATCACCGAAGGTGTCGGCGGTCCGGACATTCTCGCTAACAAGACCGTCACCGCCAGCCGCAACGGTCTTGATCAGCTCGTTGTTGCGGTGAAAGTGGTTGAAGACAGCACCTGCAATGACGGCTGTCGAAGCATCGCCATCTCCGGCGACAACCCAGCCACCGGCACCATCACCGGCATCGATCAAAACGCCGGCACTATCACCTGGACTCTCGCCGCTAACGCCGACTCGGTCGATCAGGTCGTCTTTGACTACACCACCACTAATCCCTCCGACCGCGACAACGATGACGCCGACGATGACCCTGAAACAGGCGGCGATCCTGCCACTGTCACTATCAATATCACCAACACCGACAAGCTCACCGATGACACCCCAACCATCTACCGTCACGAAACCGACGCCCTCACCTACGACATAGACGTCCTAGCCAATGACGCCTGCGGTGCCACCTGCACAGGCCTCGCCATTGAAGACAACATCACCGCAGCCGAAGGCGCTATCTCAGTTCAAACCGTTAGCGGCAAACAGATCATCCGCTACACCCTCGCCGCTAGCGCTGACACCCCATCTGATGATGTCACCTTCACCTACTCCACCACCAACAAATCCGACCGTGACAACGCCGATTCAGACGATGACGCAGCCACCGGCAGAGACAACGCCACTGTCACCATCAATCTCGCCTCCGGTGACCGTCTCGACAATGACACCATAATCATCAACTATCGCGGCGGCTGGTCTCATGTCTTCGGTTCTATCGATCTTGACGCCTCCAAGTTCTCCTGCGGCGATGACACAAATTGCGACGGCATTACCGTCACTGACCAGCCCGATGCCACCGGCTCCTACATCACCGTCAATCAGACCAACAAAACTCTCACCTACATCCTGCCCTCCACCACTCAAGAAGTCATCGCCTCCGATTCCTTCAAATACACCACCACCGCCTCCCACGCCGGCGAGGAAAAGACCGTCACCGTCACCATTGCCAACTTTGACAAGCTCGTCGATGACTCACCCGCTACCCAAACCCGCGAAGGTCGCGACGCATTCGAACTTGTGGTCGATGTCCTCAACAACGATGAGTGCGCCAACGCTTGTGACGGTTTCACAACCTCACTTGTGGATGCTTATCTACCAACCCATGGCACTGCAACAATCTTCTCCGATCCTGATGACAACAAGGCGAAAATCCGCTACGAAATCCCGCAGCACTATGGTGTGGTCAGCTCCGACACCTTCTATTACGCCACCACCCGCTGGGCAGACAATAACAATGACCTCATTATCAACGCCGAAGACATTGGTGAGGTCACGATCTCTCTCACCACACCCGCCGGCACTGACACCCTCGCCGATGACACCGTCGACGTAACCCGCAAGGGTCTCGACGCTCTTGAAGTCACCGTCAATGTTGTAGAAAACGACACCTGCGATGACGGCTGTCGCAACATCGTCATCACCGACGAAGGCACCCCCTCAGCCGGCACCATCGACTACGACAACGACATCAACGAACTCGCCGGCACCATCACTTGGAAACTCGCCGAAGGTGCCGACCCAGTCGATCAGGTCACCTTCTCTTACACCACCGACAACACCGATGACGACACCCCCGATGCCACCGTCACTATCAACATCACCAAAACCGACACCATCGAAAATGACGACATCACCATCCCGCGCCATCGGTCGCTCAACCTGAACCGCGTCATCGACGTCTTAGCCAATGACTCCTGTGGTAACAACTGCGCCGGTCTAACCATCGTCACCGGCCCCGATTCAGACGCTGGCGAAGGCACAGCCGAAGTTATCACTGACGTTGACGGCATCCAAAAGATTCGCTACAACATCCCAGAAGACGACAACACCGACAACGACGATGTCACCATCACCTACCAAACCGATGAATCCAAAGACGCCGACGGCAACGCCACCACCGCCACTGTCACTATCTCCTTCGTCACCGGCGACTTGCTCAACCCCGAGACGCTCACCATCACCCGCCCAGCTGGCTTCGCCGCCGCCAACAACTCCATCAAGGTCACCACCAACGACGCCTGCGACGCCGGCTGCGACAACATCCAAGTCATCAAACACACCACCGGCTCAGGCACTCTCACCCTCGGCTCAGACGGCGAGACTTTCACCTACACCATCGCCGCAAACGCCGCCGCGGTCACCTCTGACTTCTTCACCTACACGACCGACGACTCCCACAACAATCAAGTCACCTCAGTCGCCATCGTTGTCAACGCCACCGACGCCTTATCAAACGATTCCCCCGCCGCTGTCACCCGAATCGGCCGTGCCGCACACACTCAAACCATTGATGTCATCGCCAATGACGACTGCGCCAACTTCTGTGCTGGCCTAGCCCTTGGCTCAACCGAACCAACTCACGGCACCGCCACCGTCTTCACCGACACCGACGGCGTCGAGAAGTTCCGCTACAGCATCGCCGAGCATTACGGCTATGTCACCTCCGACACTTTCACCTATATCACTGCCAGCCACAGCGGCGAAGCCACCGTTACCGTCACCGTCACCCCCGATGCCTCCGGCGGTGATGACATCCTCGTCGACGAGCCTGACCTCACCGTCCGCCGCAACGGCCTCGACGCCCTAGATGTCCCCATCCGAGTCGTCGAAAACGACACCTGCCACGCCATTTGTCGCAACATCGTCATAGTCGAAGGCGACGAACCCGACTCCGGCACAATCGATATCAACAACCTGACCGGCACTATCACTTGGTCGCTCGCAGAAGGCGACCCCGCTGTTGATTCGGTCAGCTTTGCTTACACGACCGACGATCCTGATGCCACCAACCCAGATACCGACTCCAAGGCAACGGCAACGATCAACATCACCAACACCGACCGCCTCAACTCCGAACGTCTAACCGTCTACCGCTTCAGTTCCGAGCCGATTGATGAAGTCTTCGACGTCCTAGTCAACGATGGCTGCGGCTCTGGCTGCGACAACCTTACGATCCAAGACCAGCCCGCCACTGGTCTCGGCTCAGCGACCGTCGTCGACTATGAGCGTGTTATCACTGACCGCAACGGCAACCCCGTCGATGATGACAACGACGGCGAAGAAGACACCGAAACCGTCAAGGCCATCCGCTACGTCCTCGCCGACGGTGCCAACACCGAAAACACCTCTGCCACCATCACCTACTACACCGATGACTCCAAAGACGCCGACGCTAAGACCGTCACCGCCACCCTCACTGTCATCATCACCGTCGCCACCGATGACACCCTCGCCGATGATCCCGACTTCGCCTTCACACGCTTTGGCCGTGACGAACTCACCCAAACCATTGACGTGACCTATAACGACAACTGCGGCACCGACTATTGCGCCGAACTCGAACTTGGTTCCACCAGTCCAACTCATGGCACCGCCACCGTGTTCACAGACTCAGACGGCATCGAGAAGTTCCGCTACACCATTGCTGAGCACTACGGCAAGGTCGAATCCGACTCCTTCACCTACAAGACCAAGCGCTACGGCGACAACGACCCCGATGACGGCGACGAAACCCCCGACGAAGCCACCGTCACCATCACCATCACCCCCGATACTTCCCGCGGCGATGACATCCTTGTTAACGACTCCAAATCCGATGTCGTGAGCGATGGCCTCAACAAGCTCGACGTCACCGTCAATGTCGTCGAAAACGACACCTGCCACAGCATCTGTGAAAACATCGCCATCGTTGACGCCCCCGATGCCGGCACTACCTCAATCGACCAGCTCGCCGGCACCATCACCTGGACCCTCGCCGCAAACGCTGCCTCGGTTGATCAGGTCACCTTCACCTACAGCACCGACAACCCCCACGCCACCAACCCCGATACCGACTCCAAAGCTCAAGTCACCATCACCTTCAGCAACGACACTCTCAACACCGACTCCACAACCGTCAACCGCCTCGGCCTCGCTGCCGTCACCATCGCAGACATCGAAATCCTTGAAAACGACTCCTGCTACAGCGGTGGCGGCAACTGCGCCGAGGTCACGCTCCAACAACCCCCCTCTGGTCAAGGCACCGTTGCTTTCGCTCAACGCACGATCAACGGCGATCATGACAACAACCCCTCAACCCCCGATCAGGACTATGACGTCGACAACTGCAACGACACCGCCGCCACCGCCGGCAGGTGCTATGTCGACTACACCCTCGCTGTCGACACCAACCCAGGCCTTCTCTCGGACTCCTTCACCTACACCACCGCCAACTCCGGCGGCAATCCAGGCACTGTCAACATCACCATCAACGCCAAAGACGTCCTCAACGACGACACCGGCAGCCTCAGCCGTGTCACCTTCGCAGTCGTCTCAACAACTATCAATCTCAAAGCCGATGACAAGTGCGGCTACGGCTGCAACCATTTCCGCATCCGCGACGACGTCGAAAACGGCTCGGTCAGCTTCGACCAGGACGCCGGCACCGCCACTTTCGCTCTCTCAGCTGATGATGGCATTACCAACTCCGAGACCTTCACCTACTACACCACTGTCTCAGACACCGACGCCACTGTCACCTCCGAAGCCGACGCTTCGGTCACCATCACTGTCGACACCACCGGCTCAACCCTCGACACTCTCGTCGACTATCCCTCCTCGGGCACTATCGGGCTGACCCGCGTCGGCGGCGACTCCACCGAGTCATTTACCTTTGCTGTGGCAGATCTGCTCGCAGATAACACCTGCATCTCTGATTGCCTGCCGGTCAAGATCACCGAGCAACCCACAAACGGCACCGCCGCGGTCATCGACTGGGATCATGACAGCAACTCAGCCACCGACGACATCAAAGCAATCCGCTACACCATCAGAGATTCCGACACTAAGAACCTCACCAGTTCCACCTTCAAGTACTCCACCCACGGCACCCACGAAGATGCCACCATCACCATCACAATCACCAACACCGATGTCTTAGTGGCCGACGACATCACCATTGACCGTGTCGGCCTCGACGCTGTCGAAGAGGTCCTTGATGTTCTAATCAACGACCGCTGCGGTGCAGGATGTGCCGGCATCGACGTCACCCGCGACCCCAGCAACGCCACCGCTACCGAAGTCGACTACGACCGCCCAGTCGATTCCAACGCCGACGGCACCATCGATGATGACGACACCCCCGAGTCAGTTCGTGCCATCCGCTACAACATCGCCAAAGACACTGCCTCCTTCGACAACGACAACTTCCGCTACACCACCACTGACTATTCCGGCAGCGTTTTGGCAGATATCACCATCAACCACATCAACAAACTCTTCGACGATCCCATCACCCAAGTCCGCTACGGCACCGAAGCCCTCACCGTCGACATCCCCATCACCGTCTCTGGCAGCAATGACCAATGCACCGCCGGCTGTGCCAACATTACTGTCGGCACTGGCACTGAATCAGATGATCTCGCTCCAACCCATGGCACCGCCACCGTCGTCGACACCGACGCTGATAGCTCAAACGACACGATCCGCTACGTCATCTCTGACGGCACCACCACCGTCGCTTCCGACTCCTTCACCTACACAGTCGATGACTCCAACGATGCCTACGCCACCGTCACTATCACCTTCACCAACGCCTCAGCCGACACACTCAGTCCAGACACCATCAAGATTGTCCGCTCCGGCACCGAAGCCGTCGACCACACCTTCGATGTCTTAGCCAACGACGCTTGCGTCACCGACTGCGCCGGCCTCGCCATCTCCGGCACAACTCCCGCCGGTGTCTCCATTGTCGATGTCAACCTCGGCGACACCGACGACAACCCATCAACACCAGATGAAATAGTCAAACGGGTCAAATACTCCATCGCTGACGGCACCGCCAACCCATCGGGCAACACCGTTACCTTCAACTACACCACCACCGCCACGACCCTCACCGAAGCTGCCACCATTAACCTCTACACACCATCAGATCTCACCGCTGAAACCGAAACCATCGACGCCCGTGCCGGCTATGCCGAAGTGACGCGCATTATTGATGTCACCTCTAACGACACCATCTGCGACTGCACCGACCTTGAAATCATCACCGCTCCCACCTCCGGCACCGCCACTGTCACCACCTACGACCGCCCATTTGACGTCGACGGCAACGGCACCATAGATGACGGTGAAACCATCACCGTTCCCGCCATCTCCTACACCATTGCCGCCGGCACCCCCAACCCTTCGGGCAATTCCGAAACCTTCACCTATTCACCCGATGGTGCCGTCACCGCCGATGGCACTGCTGCTACTGCCACCGTCACTATCAGCTTCACTAACCCCTCTGACAAGCTCACCGCCGACACCAGCACCCTCTACCGCATTGGCACCGCCTCAGCCTCGATCAACATCGCCCTCACCACAAATGACGAATGCGGCAACCTATGCGCCGGTCTTGCCACTGCTACCAGTCCCACCCATGGCATTCTTAGCAACTGGACAGACTCCGACGGCGACGGCAACAATGACACTGTCACCTACACCTCCAATGCTGGTGTCGCCTTGTCAGTCACCCAAGATTCCTTTACCTACTCAACCACCCGTGACGAAGGCAATGTCACGGTCACAATCACACTTGACCAAGGCGATGACCTCCAGCCCGACACGATCCCCGACTCCGGTGGCGTTTCGCGCACGGGCACCGAAGCTGCCACCTCCGCCGTCCTTGACCTTCTCAAGAACGACATCTGCCATGAGGGTTGCCTTAACCCGACAATCACCCAAGACTCCACCGTCGGCACCGTCACCATCGCCACCTGGAACCACGACTCCGCTACCGACCCAGATGGCAACACAGCTGAAGTCCCCAACTGCGGCACTACCGCCGAAACCTGGGATCACGACTCAGATGCCATGACCCCTGAGAAGCGCCGTTGCCGTGTCATCTACTCGCTCTCCGGCGACGACCCAGCCGTCACCACCGACACCTTCACTTATCGCACTGACAAGTCCGCCGAAGGCGGCCAAACCGTCACCGTCACCATCGACGCCACCGACGTCCTCGCCGACGACGCCACCGCCGCGCTCGAACGCCTCGGCACTGCTTCACTAACCCACGACATCGCCGTCACCGCCAACGACGACTGCGGCAACTTCTGCGCTGGCATCACCATCCCCTCCACCACCTCTGGCGACAACATCGCCCCCACTCATGGCACCGCCACCGCCGTCGACACCGACTCCGACGGCGTCACCGACTCGATCCGCTATGTCGTCTCGGCCGGCACCGCCTCCTTCACAGAAGATACTTTCACCTACACCACCACCAAGACCGACTCAACTTCGGGCACTACTACAACCGGCGTCGCCACCGTCACAGTCAACATCGACGCCCACATCGACACCCTCGCCGATGACGACGCCTCCGACGGCGCAACTCTCGACCGTCGAGGCACAACTGCGGTCAGCAAGGTCATCGATGTATTCGCCAACGACACCTGCCACGATGGCACCTGCCCCGACGCCATCACCATCACCGAACCCGATGACTTCATCGGCTCAACCGCAGTCGTCGACTATGACCGCCCCCACGACGTCAATGGCAACGGCAGCATCGAAGCCGGCGAAACCATCACCGTCAAAGCCATCGAATACAGCCTCGCCACCAGCGACGCCGCCACCACCGAACAAACCTTCACCTACGAAACCAACCGCACCGACGCCGACAGCGAAGCCACCGTCACCGTCACCATCAACACCAACATTTTGCGCGCCGACACCTTCAGGATTGGCCGTCGCGCCAATGAAGCCATCCTCGCGGTCGTACCCGTACTCGACAACGACACCTGCACCTTGAACTGCTCCACCCTCACCATCCGCCTAGCCGACTTCCCCTCCGATAACGGCGGCTACACAATTCAACCATCAGACATCGTCCAGGCATCTGCCGATTACGCCACCGACGGCACCATCAGCTGGCGTCTCGCCGACAGCGCCAGCACCGCCTCCACTGGCCCCTCAGAGTTCTTCTACATCACCGACGAACTCGACGACAACAACACCGAAAAAGCCCGTGTCAAGATCGACGTCGTCGACGCCGACATTCTCAACACTGACACCATCAACACCACCCGCGTCGGCCTCGCCAAGGTCGAAGAAACCATTGACCTCCTCGCCAACGACAACTGCGACAGCCCTGACGCCACCAACAGCGCCGGTGAAACCATCAGCGTCGCCGGTTGCAACGACGTAACCATCCACCAAGACTCCACCGCCGGCACCGTCACGTTCGCCATGCGCGATCACGACTCCGACCCCGCCACCCCTGACGTGCCCAACTGCGGCACCACCGCCGAAACCGCTGGCACCTGTTTGGTCACATACACGGTTGCCCTCGACACCAACCCCGGTCTGCTAACAGACTCCTTCACCTACACAACCGCCAACGAATGGGACAAGATCGGCAATAACGAATCAACCA
>JAAXHB010000469.1 GCA_012271125.1 Actinomycetota bacterium
TTCCTTCCTAGCCGGCAACGACCCCAGCGGTGCTCAAGCCTTCCTAGAAAACACACCTCAACCAGCTGCCACTAAGTCAACGACAACAGCACTGCCATCGCTTGGTCTCGACTGCCTGTATGACTATTTCGTCACCAACGCCACCTTCGTGGGTGGTGGCGCATCAACAGCTGCTCGCTGGGCTGAGATTTCCCTGCGTCTTCGTGACGCCCACGGCTTGACCCCCGAACAACTCCGCCTAGCTAAGTCCATCGCCGTGCTCAATCTCGTCGGCACAGAT
Organism: Actinomycetota bacterium; assembly: GCA_012271125.1. GTDB lineage: Bacteria > Actinomycetota > Acidimicrobiia > Acidimicrobiales > Aldehydirespiratoraceae > JAAXHB01. The sequence continues at coordinate 281 of JAAXHB010000469.1, forward strand.
GGCACGGCTCGAGCCTCCGCAGACGTATTGCACTACGCCATAAACGACACCGGCCTGAAGAAGCGCACCAAAGACCACCCACTTAACGAACTTGAGACTCTCGGCATCGTCACCTACCGCGAATTCGCCGACGAATACCGCATCTGGCAAGGCACCGACGTCGACATCGCCAACCTCACCCACACCACACGCGAGCTGGTGTCGCAACGCCCATTACCCGACCTGCTCTCTGACATCCATGAACTGACCCCAGTCGTGGCAGCCGGTCACAGCGCTCGCCACAACCTGCTTCGAGTCTTTGGTCGCCGCTTTGCAGCCCCCGGCGACTCAGTAGAGGCACCTGACACCTTTGACCAAGCCGATGGCTTACTTCTGCTTGTGACGCCATCGCAGCAAGACAACAAACCCGCTCTGCCAACCATCCCTGAGCCATTACCTAATTCCAAACCTGTCGTGGCTGCCATACCTCACGACATCTCACAACTCGACCAAGCAGCTCGAGAGGTCGCAGCCCTTGACGCTGCGCTGCGTCACGAATCGGTATCTGACGACTGGGTAGCACAACGTGAACTCACTGAACGCCTTTCCATGGCACGCCTGCGCCTAGACCACGCCCTGATCGAGGCTTACAACAGCGACGACTGCAGCTGGCACCTCCTAAATCCACTTACCACTCTTGAATCAAGGCGCGGCAGCGCTCCCCTATCAGAAGCCGCCGACATCACCTACTCACATACCCCAACCATCCGCAACGAAACCATCAAC
>JAAXHB010000061.1 GCA_012271125.1 Actinomycetota bacterium
TGGGCACGCCACGCCGACGGAACCCCCTGGCCATACGCCCTGTTGACAGGCTCCTGCTCAATCAGCCTCAGCCTGCAATGCGGCCTGAACTTGGCACACCTGCTCGGACACGAACGCCCAAGCTGGAATGATTCGCTATCCAGCTTGCGTGATGCCTTACGAAATCGCCCGCAAGCGTTCGCTCCTCGAGATCGCTGGGCTATGGACTGGTACTACCCAGTGTTAACCGGCGTGCTTCAAGGCGACGAAGCCCGTGCATGCCTCGCCAACGGTTACGACACTTTTGTAATGGACGGTGCCGGCGTGCGCTGCGTCAAAGATCGCGACTGGGTCACCGCCGCCGAAACCAGCGAATGCGCCATGGCTTATTTCTCTGTCGGCGACACCACCACAGCCGAACGCCTTCTCATCTGGACACACAACCTCCGCAACGACGACGGCACCTACTACACGGGCATCGCCTACCCAGACAACGTCACCTTCCCCCACGAAGAACGCACCACTTACACCGCCGCCGCCGTCCTCCTCACCCACACCACCCTCGCTCCCAACTCCCCCACCACATCCCTCTTCACCCCTGGCGCAACCATCGTTTGTTGACTACCCAGAGTCTTTTTCGCTTCCTACCTGGCGCATAAATCCTTTTTCACATATCCCTTATTTACATATCTAGGCGGAAGCCGCTCAGTCTGTGAACGTGATGCCGTTGTCCTCCATGGTGGGGTCAACCTTGCTTTGGTCGCTTGTGCCGTTGGTTGTCCATTTTCTTGCTCCAAGCAATGGTGTGATCGCCTTCACATGCGTTTACCTCGTGTTCGCGATCTTGTGTCTCGGCGTGATGCTGTGGCTTGCTCGTAGTTGGTTAAACGACACCGGCAGCGACAATGCCGGTCAGCTTGCCAGACTCACGAACCGGCATTGCTTTGACTATCTCAGAATCAAGCACCTCAGAGGGGACTCTCTCAGAAAACCTGCCAGCAGCAAGGATGCTGACACCAGAGCAGAGCTAGCCGTCTTGCAGGTTTCCCGCCCAGGAGATTGGCTTAAAGCGCCTCTGGTGCTGACGACCTTCTCGTCTTTTACGTTCCTATTTTTCACCTGGTCAATTTCGTACGTAGAAACGTCGGTCGCTACCGTCATTTTGGAGAGCTGGCCTCTGCTAATGCTGTTTCTGCTAGCAGGAACCGATCGAAAAGCTGAGTTCTACAAGCACACCATTGGAGCCACCGAACACGCAAGGCTCCTACATGTGCCAACAGCGCAGAAAGCTCTAGCAAGCGTTGCCATTGTGGGCATCGCACTGGTTATCGCTGGACACGACCTCGAAAGCTTGACGCAAGAGGCTGCCTCCCTTTCTGGCACAACATTCTTAGGGGTTGCGTTGGCTTTCACGGCACTTGCCTGCACTTCTATTGGAACCGTTGGCGCAATCTCCTACGGACAAGTGCGAGGCTTCCGACACGTCGAGCGCTGGACTAAAGAGCGTGTGGAGTTTGAATCCAATGCTGCGTACAGGCGTCAATACTGGTATTCAATACAGGGAACGCTGATCGCCAGAGTTATCGCTCTTGGCATCACCGTAATCCTGCTTCCGTTCAGCAACGACACTCTCAGCAGCCTTGACGGCAAAGCCGTCATCGGCTGTGTGCTGCTTGGGGTTGGAGATGCAGTGCCAAA
>JAAXHB010000470.1 GCA_012271125.1 Actinomycetota bacterium
GACTGAGACGTCGCCTTGTGTAAGGGTTCCAACAGTTGCCATGGACCCAGTCTACCGAGTTTGCGTATGAAGTCCTCACCTTCGGGGCATCTGTCACTGTAGGGGCACCAGCTGCACAGGTTGCTTGGGTTGGCAGGGAACGGCGAGTCACCGCATCCGCCTTGCAACATGTCGTCAATGTCGGCGTTTATTTCAGCTCTGATGGCCTCTTTCTCAAGGGGGCTGCCTATGCGCCGGCGTTGAACACTGGGTTTGGTGCCCAAATACACGATCTCTACCCATTCGACAGGCTTGCCGCTGATCTCTTCCCACACGAGGGCGTAAAGGTATAGTTGCTTGAACGCGTTCTCGAGCCGTTCTTTCGGCGGTGTTTTGCCTGTTTTGTAGTCGGACACGATGATCCCACCAGCTGTGGTTTCAGCGTAAATGCGGTCGATGGTGCCCCTGACGGGTATGCCGTCGAGCACGTGGTGGAACTCGATCTCGGTGAACACTTTGCCGATTTTGTGCCACGGTTGAAGTTGGAACGACCGTTCAACCGCATCCCATACTTCGTTTTTGAACTTGGTGTGGTCTGCCACGTCGTCTTTGTGTTTGAACTGATTCACCCAATACTCTTTGGCAAAAAGACGTGCAGCTTCGAATGACCTGAACTCGCGCGACAGGTTCATGACCTGTTCCAAAATGGCGTGTGCCATTGTGCCCCTGAGGGCAGGCTCACCCGACGGGTCTTCAATGTTGTCGATGTAACGGTATTGCCAACGGCGTTGACATTGCCGCCACGTTGACAGTTGCGATTGCCTTACGTAATAGTCGAGTCCTCTATATTCAGACGGGACGCTACGATGTCGACCAGTTGCCGGGGACTCGACCCTGACACTTGTTTCCACGCTGTCTTGTCCCGACCCGATATGGCCCGGTTGATCGCTGTTCGGGTTTGTGCTCCCGTTGCTTTGAGTAGACATTTTTCTATTAGCTCCTCGGTTTTCTTAGTCTGGCGTTCCGCCAATCGGTCCTCTACGCTAGCAGCTTTCTCGGCAGCTATGTCATAGGTTCTTTGCAGGGCTTCCTTGTTGTAGGTTTCGATCTTGGCACGGGTCGCAGCACGAGCTTTGTTGCTTAATGCCAGTATCCATCCGGCAGCTTCCCAGTCGGTTTCGCCCCA
>JAAXHB010000471.1 GCA_012271125.1 Actinomycetota bacterium
TGGCGAGCAATCCGTCGGTGGTCTCTAGTCGGTAGTCGGCAGTGACTTCATTGCCGTCCGCCTCAAACGACCAATCCAGAGCAAACGCGGCAGTCATGCCGAGTGGCGCAACTGCTTCGCCAGTCTGCTGAACTTCGCCAAGCGAGAAGCTAAGACAGGACACCTGCCAGGTTGCCGTCGCTTCAGCTTCGCCATTCAGCGATACATGCAAGCCGATGTCGTAATCGCCAGATCGCTCACAGCTGAACGCTATGTCGTGAGCGTTGACTTCACCGGCGACGGCTGTGCCGGTTGGGTTGGAGATGACTGCCAACGCGGCGTCAGAAAGAACTGTGTAGTCCGCCCGTTCACCGCCGTTCAAAGCCGTGTAACGCCACTCAATTGAGCCAGTCGCCTCTGAGCCGACATAGACAGCTTCGTCGCCGCTGATGCGGGAGATGCTCACAGTGTATTCCACCGGCGCTGACCCACAGGCAGTGAGAAACAGAACGGTGATCAAGGTTAGACCCGCGATCGATATCGTCATATATGAGACCATTGAGATAAATAAGATTTAGCGATTCGGCAAACGCTGAGGGCATACAGCGTCTGTCAACCTCGCTCCTTTGAATACGTCTTTGTCGTTCATTGATTTACCGGTCTCCATTAGGATGTCTTTGCGCCGTTACTCCAGTGGTATCAGACTCCAAGCTCTACAGAAATGTTTAGATCGTCCGGTATGGACGGGTTGGGAGTGTGGTTTCTCAGGTCGCTGACCTTATGCAGGAAGCCTTTCAGCGCCAACGGGTTGAGATGGATGTCCTGATAGGTTCCTGAGCCAGACACGCGGATCTGGACCGCTTCAGTCCGCTGTGACCACTTCTCATACAGCTTGGCAGGGACTTTCGCCCAGATTTGGTGGCTGATATAGACTGTGTCGCCGACGTGCTTCATGCGGCGGGGTTTGTCCCATCGCGACGGGATGTAAAGGATTTCTCCACCGGCGGTAACGCGCATGATGAGATAGATCGTATCCGACACGACATGCAGATGAATGAACAGCCTTGACAGGTCTTCATCGTCGAACCCCCACGCTCTAATCCAGGCATGACCAAGCAGTCCGTCTTCGGCGGTATCCACTGTCTCGATGTCAGTATGCAGTGAGTAGTCAACCTTGCCTTCCACTTCGTCAAAGCTGGAGGCAGTGTGCAAATAGGCTAGAGCTTCGTCGTCTGGCGAAGCTGACAGAGTCAACCCACAGAAACACAAGGCGAGCGTCAGCGCCGATCGGGCCGTGCCGTTCAGACAGTCATGCACCCCACTACCTCATGACATTGAAGCAGATGCCGAGCGCGGCTTCGGCTTCGCCGAGGTCGAATGCGTTAGCCTGAGGAGCTGGCGGAGACCAGCTAGGGCTCGTATCGGCATTCTGA
>JAAXHB010000062.1 GCA_012271125.1 Actinomycetota bacterium
ACCGAGATTTCTTTGACGATTTTTTGGACGGCGTCGATGACGTATGCCATGTCGGTTTCGGGTTCTAGAGGGCGGAGGCGTTGCAGGTCAGATGCCGACTGGAAGGGTTCGGCAACGGTTGGGCCAACGCCAGGGGTGACGTCTACGCCGAAGCCGATGGCATGGACTGGCACGACGATGTCGCTAAAGAGGATGGCTGCGTCGATGTCGTAGCGGCGCAGGGGCTGGCAAGTGATCTCAGCAGCGATGTCAGCGTCGGCAATGGCGTCGAGGATGGAACCGGAGCCACGCAAGGCGCGGTATTCAGGCAGTGAACGCCCGGCTTGGCGCATGAACCAGACCGGCACTCGTTCATGGGGTTGACCCCAGCAGGCGCGGATGAAATCGCTGTCCAAGAAATGGTCAGCCTCCAAGAAATGGTCAGCCATGGTATCGGCAGTTGCTGCCGGAATAGTTGTAGTGGTCAAGATGTTGCCTGCAATTCCACCGCACGAGACAAGGCGGCGCGGACTCGAAAGGATTTCGATGAGCTGAGCTCGGCAGCGGCTGTGTCATAGCCGGCTTGGGCGATTTTGGCGCGGATGTTGTCGTCGGAGTCAGCACCAGCATGGGCATCGGTGTCGAGCCAGTCGGACAGTTCAGCGTCTGGTTCGACCACTAGCACCGCAGCACCGCTGGAACGGAGCTCAACGACTTCCGCAGTTAGCCGGTCAGACATCCAATGGCGTTTAGCTGCTTTCACCGCTCGCTTGTCAGACCAAAGGTTTGACCATTCTTTGTTGTTGATGGCTTGTTTCCAGCTGCCGGCAACTTTGGACCAGCCAGCGTCGCCACTCATAACCGACGACACCAGCACAACGTCAAAACATGGCGCAGCGGCAAGGTCGGCATTAGTGGAGGAGTGAGCACCGCCATCAACATAGCGACGACCGTCGACGGTGACAGGGGCATAGCAAGCCGGCACAGCACAGCTTGCACGCACGGCGAGCGCGGCGTGAGCGTCCACATCGTCACGTCCGAAAACTACGCGGCGGCCGTCGTTTAGGCGCACTGCGGGAACCCAAAACGGTTCAGCCGGCCAAGGGTCGGGGTGCATTTCAGCGAGTCGCTGCTCGAGTGATTCGGCGGTGCGGGTGCCGTTGGGCAACAATCCCATAGCGGCGTGTAATGGACGAATTTTCCAAGGGGGCCACAAGGCTCGCAAGGTCATCTCAGGCGACTGAGGGAGGTAGTCGCCGACGTCGGATCGTTCGTTGTCTTCCTCGGAATAGGGGGTGACAATGCGGTTGATGATGGCTACGCCGTCGGAGCTGAGGTTGTTGCCGGTGTGAAGAGCGAAGGCGTCGTCGGGAGACATTCCAGCTCGGATGGTCAGCCCAAGGATTGCACCGGCGGAAGTGCCGATAATGAGGTTGGCGTTGCGGGCGTCAAAGGCAGCGCAGTCGTTTATGGCTTTGAGCACGCCGGCGCTCCATGCTTGAGCTGAGGCACCGCCCGCGCCAAGCACAATTGCGGTCGAAATGGCTTTTGGCGGGCTAGTCACCCCTTGAGGGTAGATTTATCTGCCCCCTTTTTGCCCGGCTAGCACGGATTTACTTATGGCACATAGTGATCTTCCAGCTGAACAGGCCTATGTAGATGAGGCCTACGAGCAGCTAGAGGCGGCTCGGGTCAAGCAGGTCGAGGTGCTTGGCAGTTTCAAGGATGGGGTTCAGGGTGGCACCCGACAGGCGCGGGTGGAGTTTGAATCGGTCCTTGACGACACTGAAAAACGTTTGCAGCGGCTTGACATTGGTGAGCGTTCGCTGGTTTTTGGACGCATTGAACTTGATGAAGATGATGACGATGACAACGGCACCGACGCCACGAGCGCCGGTGCTGACAACGGTGCCGACGCCACGAGCACCGGTGCTGACGACAGCAGGGAGCGGCTTTATATAGGACGGGTTGGGTTGTGGAACGACGTCGATGACGCCATCGTCATCGACTGGCGAGCACCGATAGCCGAGGCGTATTACCGAGCAACCGGTGTTGAACCCCACGGCGTAAGACATCGGCGACGATTTACATCACGAGGCAAAACGCTGATCGGTATCGAGGACGAGTTGTTTGGCGATAAGGCGCTGATCGGATATGAGGTCAGCGATACCACAGGTGAGATGCGACGTCGTGACCGTCCAATATCACAAGCCCTCGAAGCGGCACTTGAAGCACCTCGGACGGGTCAGCTTGGAGACATTGTCGCCACTATCCAAGGCGAACAAGACGAGGTCATCCGCGCCGACCGGCACGGTGTGCTAGTTGTCTATGGCGGACCGGGCACCGGCAAAACTGTGGTAGGGCTTCATCGGGCGTCGTATCTGTTGTACACGCATCGGTTCCCGCTGGAAAAACAAGGTGTATTAATCGTTGGTCCGAGTCGGGTTTTTCTTGGATATATCGAGCAGGTGTTGCCGTCGTTGGGCACACAGGTAGGTGTAGAGCTGGCAGTCATCGCAGATTTGTTGCGTCCGCGTGTGCGGGTTGGTTCGGTTGACCAGCCTCATGTAGCGCGGGTCAAGGGTGATCCACGTATGGCCAAAGTCATGCGCCGCGCGGTGCGAGACCGGCAGCGTCCGCTGCGTGAAGAGCTGGTCGTCAATTTGGGTAGCAAGCGTTTGCGGTTATCGGTTGAACAGTCCAAACGGATTGTCACAGCGGCACGTGCCAAGTTCAAAAAACACAATGCTGCTAGGGGATGGGTGACCCAAGAGGTTTATTACTCGTTGCTCCAAAACGCTGGTGAGAACGTCACCATGGCTTACATCAAAGAACATCTTGAGGCTGATGAAGATTTACTGGCGGCGTTGGATTGGATGTGGCCGGTGCTGACCCACGCTGAGGTATTAAACGACCTGTTCGGATCGCAGGCGTTGCTGGAATCGGCTGGGCGCAACCTTCTCAGCGATAACGAAATCGCACTTTTGCGTCGAGATCGTCAGGATGCGCTGTCACAGGTGCGTTGGACGCTTCAAGATGTGGCGTTGCTTGATGAGCTGCGGGCGCTGCTTGGTTTCCGCCCTGATCATGAAAACACTGACACGATTGAGCCTTACGGACACATTGTGATAGATGAGGCTCAGGATGTTTCGCCGATGGAGTTGCGAATGTTGGCTCGGCGCAGCATTGGTGGCTCAATGACCGTGGTCGGCGATCTAGCGCAGGCAACAGCGGCATGGCCGTATAAGAACTGGGATGAGCTGTTGACGCATTTGCCCACCAAACGTGGTGTCCGCAAGGTCGAGTTGCAGATCAGTTACCGCATTCCTGAAAAAGCAATGACACTTGCCAATCGGGTGCTACCCCATGCCGCTCCGGGTGCTGAACCGCCCCTGAGCGTACGTCCAGGTGGGCATGACCCGAGGATCGTGGAGTGCACGTCGGCGTCAAACATGGTGAAAGACGTTGCGTCGACGGTTCGAAGCGAGATCGACAGCATCGGTGAAGGCAATCTGGCGGTGATCGTGCCGTCGTCGTTGTTTGATCCGGTGGGCAAGGCGTTGCGAGCTGACGGTCATGACCTCGGCGAGGCTGGGGCACCGCAGCTGCGTCAGCAGGTGACGTTAGTGCGGGTGCGCCTAGCAAAAGGGCTAGAGATGGATTCGGTGGTTGTGGTTGAACCGGCACTCATTGTTAGCGAGGAGAGTCGAGGGAATCAGTCGTTGTACGTGGCGTTGACTCGGGCAACGCAGCGAGTCACCGTTGTTCATAGCGAGCCTTTACCGGAGTTTTTAAGGTTGTAGAGTTAGCGCACCTGTCAATAGAGTGTTAAGAATGCTTAACACTCGCTGGTCAAACACCGTATGGCCAAGAACAATATGGCCAAGGACAATATGGCCAAGAAAAATATGGACGGTCGCAGCGTTGCTGGCAGGATTCGTTCTTGCCTCTGCGTGTAGCAGCAGCGACGATTCCGGCTCTGTCACCGTTTACTCAGGCCGCAGCGAAGAACTGATCGGGCCGCTGCTTGAGTCATTTGAAGAGTCCACAGGCATCGATGTGGAAGTCCGTTACGCGGGTTCAGCTGAGCTTGCAATATTGATCGACACCGAAGGCGACGCATCGCCCGCTGATGTGATCATTTCGCAAAGCCCAGGAGCGCTGGGATTTCTGGCCGGGCAGGGGCGACTTGTTCGTCTCGATGACGATGTCTTGGATCGGGTGGATAGCGCCTATCGAGCATCTGATGGCAGTTGGGTTGGCATTACAGGACGAGTGCGTACGCTCGTCTACAACAGTGATCTAGTTGACGAAGCCGACTTGCCGGATTCGGTATTTGACCTGACCGATTCTGCCTATGCGGGACGGGTTGCGGTGGCGCCGACCAACAGTTCGTTTCAGGATTTCGTGACCGCTATGCGCAATGAGATCGGCGACGATGCCGCAGGTGAATGGTTAGCGGCGATGGGTGCCAACGGTTCGCCGAATTATCCGAAGAACTCTGCCATTGTGGAAGCCGTCGGCAGGGGAGAAGTTGATATGGGTCTCGTCAATCACTACTACAACCTGCGAGCTATCGAAGCCGACCCAGAAGTGGCGAGCGTTAATCATTTCTTTCCGCCGTCTGACATTGGCGGGCTGGTGATTGTGACCGGTGGTGCGGTGCTAAATACCAGCGATAATGCCGACGATGCTCAGGCGTTGTTGTCGTTTTTGCTCGATGACGCACAGCAGCGGACTTTTGTGAACGAAACCCAGGAATACGGTTTGGTATCCGGTATTGGTGGACCGAGCGGGGTGCCGCCGCTCAACGAAATGACAGGCGGATTTTCTGATACCACGATTGACTTTGGTCTGCTGGGGTCGGAACTAACTGCTACTCAGCAGCTGATTTCCAACAGCGGCATCGAGCAATAGTGGGGAGCACTGCAGCGCCACGTGACGTGGTTCTAGAAGATGTCAGCGTTTCGTTGGCAGGACAAAAGGTGCTTGCCGACGTCTCTTTGGTAGCAAGAGGCGGGCAAACGCTGGCACTTCTAGGACCAAGCGGCTGTGGCAAAACCACGCTTTTGCGGGTGCTCGCCGGGTTGCAACCGACTGACGCTGGTTCGGTTCGCCTCGGCGAGCAGCTTGTCAACAACGGGAAGGTTCATTTGGCAGCTGAACAGCGTGGCGTGGGCATGGTTTTTCAGGACTTTGCGCTGTTTCCGCATCTGAGCGTGGCGTCCAATGTTGCTTTCGGGTTGCCGCGGCGTGAGCGCCGCCAGGCCGGCAACGGTCGAGTAACGGAGTTGCTGGACATGCTCAACATTGCTGAGTTGTCGCAGCGTTTGCCCGGGTCGTTGTCAGGTGGGCAGCGACAACGGGTGGCGCTGGCACGTGCGCTGGCACCGCGGCCGTCTGTGTTGTTGTTAGATGAGCCGTTTTCAAGTCTTGATACGGCGTTGCGAACCGAAGTACGAGCCGAGGTAGCGGTGCTTTTGCGTGAGCTTGGCATCACTTGTGTGTTTGTGACACATGACCAGGAAGAGGCGTTTGCTTTGGGCGATGAGGTGGCGGTGATGCGTGACGGTGCCGTGGTGCAACAGGCAGCACCCGATGAGCTATATGACCATCCGGCTGATCCGTGGGTAGCGCATTTCGTGGGTGAGGCAGACATCTTGGCGGGATTTGCTGACGGCGCGAAGGCACACACTTCTCTTGGGGCGGTTCCGTTGCAGGAAACCATGAGCGGCGCGGTGGATGTTGTCATTCGGCCACAGGAGTTGTTGCTTAGCTATAACGATGGCTTCGACGCCACGAGCGCCGAAGCTGGCTATGACGATGGTGCCGACGCCACGAGTGCCGGTACTGACGCGAGCATTGTTCACATTGATTTTTATGGTCACGACACGCTGTATCACCTGAACTTAGGAGACGGAACCATGGTGCGTTGTCGTGCCACCGGTGCGCCGCAGCATTCAGTGGGAGCAGCAGTCGGGGTGCGTCATAGCGGGAAACCCACGGTGTCTTATGGCAAGAGCCGACAGTGACCTAAGTGTTGGAGGTGCCGCTCAAGTAACAGATAGAGCGGAGTCGCTCGACGAAACTCGTCGGGCACCAACAGTGTTGAGCGTCGCAGCCGTCGTTGTCGGCGTTCTATTCGTGTCGCCGTTTGTTTTTATTGTTTGGCGAAACATTGACCTAGGACTAAGCGGCCTTTGGAGAGAGCTGTTTTCTCGTCGTACGTTGGAACCGTTGGCACGGTCGCTGTGGCTGGCGTTCAGCGTTTCGGTCACGACGATGGTCGTTGGATTGTTATTGGCATGGTTTTTAACGCGAACCGATGTGGTGGGGCGCAAGTTCTTGCGGGTGCTGGCACCGTTGCCGCTGGTGTTCCCAAGTTTTGTGGGAGCAACAGCTTTGGTGGCGGGTTTTGCTCCAGGTGGGCTGGTTCAGCGGCTGCTTGAGCCCTTTGGAGTTGGGACGTTGCCAAACTTTCGAGGATTTGTGGGGGCTTGGCTGGTGCTAGTGCTGTTCACCTATCCATACGTGTACTTGCCGGCGGCGGCACGGGTCGCCACCTTGTCGCAATCGCTTCAAGACTCCGCCCGACTGCTTGGGCGAGGCCCAGTCGGGACATTTGTTTCGGTAGTTGTGCCACAGTCGTTGACGGCTGTATTAGCCGGCGGATTGCTTGTGTTCTTGTACACGATCAGCGACTTTGGAGCTGTGACATTGCTTGGATATGACACTTTGACAGAGCAGATTTACGCCAATCGATTGTTTGATCAGCGTCGAGCTATGGCGTTGTCTTTGGTTTTGGCTGTGTGCGCGGTGTTTATAGTCGCAGCCGACAGACGGCTAACCGCACGACGAGAACGACCTGTCGCTGTAGACGATTCAGTGCCGGTGCGTGTTGGTTTGGGGCGATGGCGTTGGCCGACGACGTTGGCAGTTGGTGCCTTCATAGCCAATGCCTTACTCGGGCCGTTGCTGGTGCTGGGTTGGTGGGCGTGGCGTGGCATTAGAGCCAACTCAGCCACTGTCGGATTAGGCATCGACTTCGGTGATTTGGTGGGTCCGGCTTTGCGTTCTGCCGGAATAAGTGCTGTTACGGCAGTGGTTGCCATTGGGGTGGTATTGCCGGTGGCTTGGATCACCGCTCGCTACCGCAGCCGTGCCGGTGAAGTTTCGAGCACAACAATGGCAGCAGGCTTTGCGTTGCCAGGTCTAGTGGTGGCAATTTCGGTTGTGTTCGTGGCGATCAATGTGCCGTTGCTACGCAACTTGTATCAGACCTTGTGGCTGCTGGTGTTCGCATATGTGGCGCACTTCGGTGCTCAGGCATTGCGCTCAGCAAGGGTGGCGGTTGAAGCCAATCCGGTATCGGTTGGTGAGGCGGCGTCGACTTTAGGGGCACGCAGGTTGAGGCGTTTTGCTGCTGTGGACGTGCCCTTGATGACTCCGGGGCTAGTCGCTGGAGGGAGTCTGGTGTTGTTATCGGTTATGAAGGAGCTACCGGCAACGTTGTTATTAGCACCAATTGGCTTTGACACTTTGGCGACAGAGATTTGGCATGCCACCGAGACCGGGGCATGGTCACAGGCGGGGTTGGCGTCGCTTGTTCTGGTAGCTGTCGCGGGTTTGTTGACGGGGCTAGCTGGTCTGATTAGTCGACGTAGCTAGTTCGTCGTTGCCGACATTGTTGTCGTCATAAGCGGTGGTAGTGGTTTAGCC